>JAVBNI010000211.1:0-8730 GCA_031551645.1 Bacteroidales bacterium
ACGATAACAGGCATTTTCTTCCGGAAATCGCTCATAAAAATATATAGAATTAACCCCCATAAATCGATCTCTTGTGCCCATGCTACAAAGGTAGCATCATTTTTTAATTAGTGCGCACTAAGCGCCTATACCGAAATATTTATTTGACGAAAGTTATTCAAGCGTTCGTCTAGATAAACACGTACCTAACTAACAAAAACAGTACTCATTATAAGGAATTTAACTGATCGTGAGCGGAGATTTATAGAGGAAATATAGGAGAAAAAATAGAAACGCGGGTACGATAGAGTCGGGTTGTTTAAACGTCGATCCGGGATTCAAATTATTTATTACCTTTAGCCCGTCGAAAAATTAGTGTATGTTTTATCTCATACAAAACGACTGGTTAAAGTTATTATACGCTCTCACCATTGTTTTTATGGTGATACTGGTTATCCAGCAACGAGGCGATCCGATGAAGACCATTGCCTGGTTGTTGGTTGTTACCTTTATCCCATTATTGGGGATTGCTTTATATTTCTATTTTGGAAAAAACTACCGGAAAGAAAAAATTTTTTCGCGTAAAGAGTTGTCGGACAGCAAGCAGATAAAGACGTTGGCACAATACCAACCGACTGATGTGGCGGACAAAAACTACTGGCCTGATGAGGCGATTGCCGGGAAGGCAAATATTATGAAAATGCTATATAATTCTGAGAAAGTACTGCTCACCGAATACAATAGAGTAAAGATATTGGTGAATGGAAAAAATACCTTCGAAGCCATTACCGAAGCGCTGGAACATGCCCAGACCCACATCCATCTTGAATTTTTTATCATTGAGGATGACAAAATCGGGAATATTATTCGCGAAATATTGATCCGTAAGGCTAAGGAAGGGGTCGAGGTACGTGTAATATACGATGATATAGGTTGTTGGTCATTGAGTAACAGGTATATCCGTTCATTAGAAGATGCAGGGATAAGAGTTTTTGCTTTTATGCCCGTGCGGTTTCCATTTTTCACCAACAAAATCAATTATCGTAACCATCGCAAAATCATTGTAGTGGATGGTAAAGTTGGTTTTGTCGGAGGAATTAATATTGCCGATCGTTATATATCCGGTAATGAAGAATTAGGTCCATGGCGCGATACGCATTTGAGGATAGAAGGTGAGGCCGTTTATTCGTTGCAATCTATTTTTCTGCTCGACTGGTTTTTTGTGAGTAAACGCAACATCCACGATCAGGATAAATACTTTCCTCCCAACGAGGTTCCCGATCGTCATTTGATGCAAATCGTGGCGAGTGGTCCCGATTCTGATTGGGCGAGTATCATGCAGACCTATTTCATGGCCATCGCTACGGCAAAATCGTACATTTATATATCCACACCCTATTTTCTGCCTAACGAGAGCATACTTACAGCATTGCGTGCCGCAGCGCTAAGCGGCGTGGATGTACGCCTGCTTCTACCCAAACGTTCCGACTCACGGCTGGTACTCTGGAGTTCATTTTCATATGTCGGACAATTATTGGATGCCGGGATAAAAGTCTATTTGTACGAGAAAGGATTTCCACATTCGAAACTGATCATGGTAGATGATGTATTCTGCTCGATAGGCACTGCCAATATGGATATTCGTAGCTTTGACCAGAATTTCGAAGTGAATGCCTTGATATATGACCAGCGGTTTACTGTTGCTATGCGCAACATTTTTATGAATGATATTAAGGATTTGTCGTGTATTTTTGACAACGAATGGAACGATCGTCCGGGGTGGATAGTTTTTCGCGAATCAGTTGCCCGCTTATTTAGTCCGTTGTTATAATAAAAAACCCGCCAGTGACCAGACTGACGGGGTTTAGGAATATTTTTCCTAAAAGTGAAGTATGAAAGTGTAAAAATCTCCTTTATTATTCGTAACAAAAATACATGATCGAATCAGGATATTTTTTTATTTTTGACCAGTATCTGTTTGTTGTTGATCAATATTCAATAATAAGTGACAGGTTGATTATTCCGGCTTGATGTCCGGATGTAAGTTTTTATGTTAAATTATTTAAATCGACATATGGTGAAGAAAGTGATGATTTATATCGCAGCAATATGTTTTGTGCCCATGTTGGTTGTTGCTCAGACCAACAGTTACAATATCATACCCCAGCCCGTAAAATTGAAAAGCCAGCCGGGTCAGTTTGTTTTTAATGCTGACACCTGTATCGTTATTCCTTCAGGAGATGTTGATATCTACAACGCTGCTTTTTCTTTGTTGGAGCGGCTTTTGTTGTCAACAGGGATGAATATCCGGATTGCCGACGCTTCGCAGGTCGATGCCAAGGCAGGCGACAATATGGTGTTTTTCAAGGTTGATCCGTCGGTGGCTAACAAAGAAGGCTACAAAATGAAAATCCGTAAAAACAGGATTGATGTAGAAGCCAGCCATGCAGCAGGATTTTTTTATGCCATGCAAACAATCCGGCAGATGTTACCACCCGAAATTGAAAAAAATATTACTTCCACAGATGTGATATGGGCGGTACCTTGTGTTGATATTGAAGATGCTCCGCGTTATCCGTATCGCGGCATGATGCTGGATGTGTGCCGTCATTTTTCGGATGTGAATGCCATCATGCGTTATATTGATAAACTGGCATTCCATAAGATCAACACTTTCCACTGGCATCTGACCGACGACCAGGGATGGCGTATCGAAATCAAAAAATATCCGAAATTGTCCGAAATCAGTGCATGGCGCGATAGGACGCTGATCGGCCCTTATGTTACCACCGGGCGAAAGTACGAACAAGAACGCTATGGTGGTTATTATACCCAGGAACAGATAAAGGAAGTGGTGGCTTATGCCCAGAAAAGGTTTGTCACCGTTATTCCTGAAATAGAAATGCCGGGTCATGCTGTTGCAGCTATGGCTGCGTATCCGGACTTGTCATGTTCGGGAGGGCCATTCGAGGTGGAAGGTTTGTGGGGCGTATTCAACGATGTGTATTGTCCGAAAGAAACCACTTTTGAATTTCTCGAAAATGTACTTTCCGAAGTCATTGAATTGTTTCCCAGCGAATACATCCATATCGGCGGTGACGAATGCCCGAAGGTACGTTGGGAACGTTGTTATCATTGCCGGACTAAAATAGCGGAACTTGGATTGAAGGACGAACATGAGTTGCAAAGCTATTTCATTACCCGTATCGAAAAATTTGTCAGTTCGAAAGGCCGCCGGGTCATTGGCTGGGACGAGATACTGGAAGGCGGACTGGCGCCGGGCGCTACTGTGATGTCGTGGCGAGGTACCGAAGGAGGTATTGCTGCCGCCAAGCAAGGGCACGACGTTATCATGACCCCCAACACCTATTGTTATTTTGACCATTACCAGTCTCATGATCGTAAAACCGAACCATTAGCTTTCGGAGGCTATTTGCCGCTCGAAAAAGTGTATAGCTTCGATCCGACCCCCGAATCATTATCGGCACAGGAAGCCAAACATATACTGGGAGCGCAGGCTAATTTATGGCGTGAATATATTCCTACCGATACACATGTGGATTATATGCTGTTTCCCCGATTAGCCGCTCTTTCCGAGGCCGTGTGGACTCCTAAATCAGGTAAAAATTATGACAGTTTCATGAACCGGCTTCCGGGTATTTTGAAACATTATGATACCATGCAGATCGTATATTCAAAGTCAAATTTGAAATAATGTCTTGTAAGTAATTATACTTCACGTCGCCAAGTTTCGTGCATTCAAATTTGAGATTACTTCGGCTGCCGCCTCGCAATGACGCGCTACCATTCGTCATTGCGAGAGGCTACCCCAAAAAAATGTGGCACAATGCGGTTATGACAGATTGTCTTAAAATCAGTGATTTACGCAAATCTGTCATTGCGAATCGCGAGGCACGAGTGATGAAGCAATCTAATTTTGTACAAAACTTAACTTGACCATGAAAGGTATAAACATCTGCGAATATTTTTTATCCCAGTTTTATTTCCCGATGCACCAAAGCTGATCGGAAGTACGGATGATTAATTGTTTTCCCACAACGGCAATCGAAGCCCGAGTTAGTCCATCCAATTGGTTTGTCGCAATGATTTCCGCCGGTTTTTTCGGATCGCCGGACGGCTTCAGCACGGTCGTTGTTCCTTTTTCCGACAGAACGTATATTTTTCCGTCAGCATAGATTGGGGACGGGTTCAATTGTCCGCCTTTTAGTCGGATTTGCCAAAGAAACTCGCCTGTGGCTGCATCCAAACAGCAAATCCTGTTGTCCGGACAAGTATACAGAAACGGTTTCACATATAAATAAGAGGACATCATCGGGGTATAACCACTTTGTTCCCAAGCAATGTGGGTTGCCGTACAATCACCCTGACCGTCGGGACGAACTGCTCGAATTGGGGCGCGATTCGATGTCGACGAGTAAACCAGGCCGTCCCCGATAACGGCCGATGGTACACACGGCTCGCCGTCGCTGGTGACGGTCCAGATCAGTTTGCCGTCGGTCGGGTCGAATCCTTGGATTACGTTGCCTGCCGGACTGATGATCTGATCTTTGCCGTTGACCTGCATCACTGCGGGCGTAGCGTGCGCGATGCGCGACATTCCCCGCATTCCCCGCCAACGTTCTTTACCGCTGTTTTTGTCTAGGGCGAGCAAATATGATTTGTCCCATGGATCCGTAAAGCCGAGTCCTTTTGGTTCCTCTCGATTACTGTGATTGACGGCTAAAAGTAATAAGTCGCCATACAGAATCGGGGAAGTTCCCATGCCGTGATGAGAATAAAAATCTAAATCGGTGTTGACCCATCGAACGTTACCGTCGAAATCCAAAGCCGCAAAACCACCGCCACTGAAAACTGCAAAAACAGTTTTACCGTCCGTGACGGGTGTCGACGTTGCATATGAGTTCAACTCATGCCCGTGTTGTTGCGGTTTTTGCGTAAATACGATTTTGTTCCAAAGGATTTTGCCGGTCTTGACGTCTACGGCAATAACGTGGCAATTCTTCCCGTCTTCTGTCGCCGTAGTGAGAAAAATGTGATCATTCCAAACAATCGGCGAAGACCAACCGTTACCCGGAATATCCGTTTTCCAGGCAATGTTTTCTTCGGCGCTCCACTGCACCGGAAGGTCTTTCGCTTTGGAAATGCCCTGACCGTTAGGGCCGCGAAACCGGGTCCAGTTTTCCTGCTCCTGGCCGAAAGCTGTAATAAATAGGAAAACACCACAAACACAAAGAAGAATTTTATTTTTCATAACAAGCATTTTGGCAAATGTAAACAAAAAATACCAGTATGATATACGGTTCTGTAAAATGATTACCTTTGACACCCAATCAGGAAGAAGAAGTTAAAAAATCAGAAAAGGATTTATCGGTACAGTAAATATTTTCAGGAACAAAATACATTAAATTAATACCTTGTGTCAAAATAAATTATGGAACAGCGTGATTATTTAATGAGGCAAGTAGAACAACTTGGATATGTTTTGGGAAAGATGCTTTCAAAACTATTGTTTTTGAAAGATAATGGCACACTAAGTATGGGAATTGTAAATCAGGTTTTTACAGGAGAATTAGATTTTGATATAGATCAACTAATTACAATAGAAGAAGACAACCTAATTGATGTGCTAAAGAATGAAAAACAATTTGATGCCAGGAATTTGGAAAAACTGGCTGATATATTTTTATTTTTGGCCGAAAATGTAAACTCGAATAACTGCGATCAGTTATATAGAAAAAGCTTGATGATATATCAATATCTTGAAGAATTGGATGGTACCTACTCTTTTGATCGAAATTCAAAAATAGATACAATAAAAGAACAATTAAAAAACATAATATAATTTTGAACTAAACGAACTTGCAAAGTTAAGTTCAATAAAGTTCATTCTCAATTCTCAATTACTTATGACCGGTTTCTTTGCTTTCCTTGCTTTTCTGGTAACGCTTGCTTTAATTGCCGTTCCGATTATTTTATTGGTTATGGTCAGTAACCTGAAATCGCAGATAACCATGCTTAATCAGCGTTTTCTGCAATTGTACCAGGAATTGAAAAAAAATACGCAGACAATTGAATCTGCGAAAGAATCCATGGTTCCCAATAAGGATGTATCCCAGGCTGTACAAGCCTTTACATCCGTATCTGCAATCAACCTATCCGATAGTAAATCGAAAGTTGAGGTTCAACCGGAAAAACAAGAAGTTATTGTTCCGGAACAAGATACAACACCCGAAATAACTGAAACAGTCGAAGAACCTGTTATTGAGCTCACAGAAGAGGCACAGACAATAGTAGCCGAAGAAATTCCAGTTAGCGAAACAGTAATTGAAGAATCAGTGAAGGAACGTGTTACCGGGCAACCGCCACTGGAGCAGAAATTTGATAGAAGGCGACAACCACAACCATCCCGGCAATTTAATTTCGAAAAGTTCATTGGTGAAAATCTGATCAACAAAATAGGTATTGCCGTGTTGGTGATCGGCATTGGGTTGTTTGTGAAATATGCCATTGATAATGAATGGATCAACGAAATCGGACGTGTAGTAATCGGATTCTTAAGCGGCGGCGTTTTGTTAGCATTGGCTTACCGTTTCCGCAAAGCATATCGCGCCTTCAGTTCAGTGCTTACTGGCGGGGCAATGGTCGTATTTTATTTTACCGTGGCTATTGCTTTCCGCGAATATGAACTGTTCGGACAAGCCGCTTCTTTCCTGATGATGGTTGTTATCACTGCCTTTTCAGTATGGCTTTCCATTCTATATGACAGGCGTGAACTGGCTATCCTGTCGCTGATAGGAGGATTGCTTACTCCGTTTATGGTCAGCCGGGGCGATGGTAACTACCATGTGTTGTTTACCTATACGGCCATTCTGAATATCGGGATGCTCACCCTTTCGTTGCGCAGGCAATGGAAAGAGTTAATCGCAATTAGCTATACGGGTACTCAACTGATTTTTTGGTTGTATTATGCGCAAAATAAAATGTATGCCTCGTCACATGACGCAGCATTATTGGTATACGCAAGTATTTTTTATGTTATTTTTCTGTTGATGCCTTTGGTACAGGTTTTTCGTAACAAGGATAAATCACAGGACAGTACGCTTCATATTATTTTGTTAATTACCAACTCATTCATTTATTTGTTGGCTGGAATTCTATTGCTTGATCGCATGGGTGCTGCTGATAGTCGGGGATTGTTCTCCGCTATCCTGGCTGCGGTAAATACATCGATAGCCTTAATGCTATACTCCAATAACCGGCAAAACAAATTGTTGTACCTGCTATTCGTTGGATTGGCCATCAGTTTCGTAACACTCATTGCACCTTTGCAATTCGATGGCAGTCACATCACCATGTTTTGGGCTACGGAGGCTCTTCTCCTGTTATGGCTATTTTTCAGGTCGGATACATCCATATTCTACTATGGTTCACTGTTGTTGCTCGCCTGTTCATTTATCAGTTTGATGGTGGATAACCACATGCAAACCGACCTGTTGTCATATCCCGTGGACCTCAATACTGCAGGTAATGGACTGATATTCCTGAACCGCTATTTTGTCACCCGGCTATATGTATCATTGGTTTTTGCAGGCTCTGGCATTCTGCTGCGCCGTTATCATCGTGAACATTCTGCTCGTCCATGGGCCTTGCCCGGATGGCTATCGACAGGACTCGGAACGGTTGCCGCAGCTTTACTTTTCCATACGGGTTACCGTGAGATATACGTGTATGCCGATTCAAGTATCGCCGAATACTGGAATATGGCTTATACTCATGTTTTTCTTTTGGCGCTTGTCATGTTGTTAGGGAGACGTTCGAAAACATGTCAGTTCAGATTTTACAGTGCGCTGGCTTTATGGAGCGTTGCCTGTATTTATTATTGGGGCCAGGCATCCGAGCTGGAATATGAAGCAGATCTTATACCTATTCTGCTTTATTGGATCGGATTTGCTGGATTATGTGGTTTATTCGCAGTAACTGCCCGTATATTTTACGAGCGATATGCTCTTAAATCAAATCAGGGGAAGACTTATATGTGGTTTTTAAATGTAGCGGCTGTTATTTGTCTCAGCATAGCGCTTACCAAAGGTCTGGATCAGATAAACATATCATTCAGTAATAAAGCGGCAATCACTGTTCTGTGGAGTTTGTTTGCATTTGTTCAAATGTGGTTGGGGATGCATTTAAAGTACAAAACATTGCGAATTATTTCCCTGTCGTTGCTGGGGCTGGTATTGTGCAAACTTTTCCTGTTCGATCTCCAAAACGTGTCACAAGGCGCTAAAATTGTCGCTTTTGTGGTACTGGGTATAGTTTTATTGGTATTATCATTCCTTTATCAGAAACTTAAAAAGATATTATTCGAGGATGACGAAAATAATTGATTATCGATGATTGAATATTATTCCCTTCGGTCATGAGATCGCTTCGCTAAGTTGAATATTTGCACAAATATCATGAATTCAACGCTTAACAAGCGTGCCAAATGTTGATTATTTACAGAGAGGTACGTTGCGTGCCGATTTAACTCTGACAGTTGGGGTGTAAAAAATTTGAGTTTTATCAACAAAGATCATCGTTCCACTTTTAAAACAACTTATTTCTTTTCCCCAAAAGGCTTTCCCCGATATTTTCATTTTTCCACTGTTTAATATCCTCGACCTTTACAATTTCCATTGCTTGTCGGATTTGCTCTGCTTGAAAATCAGTGGTCAGGGAAGATATGCATAA
>JAVBNI010000087.1:0-80007 GCA_031551645.1 Bacteroidales bacterium
AAGTTGCTGGATAGTGAAGGCGTCCTTTCGATGGACACCCGGTCCATCATCAACAGTTTTTACATGCAAAGCCTGATGAACCCGGCGCTTTCCAAAAGCGTCGGGCATATCCCGCTCAGTTACCACAAGGAAGATGCAGAACGGATGACGGATGAATTCATGGTGCAACTGGCAAAGGAGTACATGGAAGCCATGGACATCCGCAATACCCAGTACATCATCGTCCGCCACAACGACAAGGCGCATCCACATTGCCATATCGTGTTCAACAGGGTGGATAACGATGGTAAAACCATTTCCGACAAGAATGACCATTTCAGGAATGAAAAGGTGACCAAAGCATTAAAGGTCAAACATGGTTTGTATTTCGGCAAAAACAAGGACAACATCAACCGTCAAAGCCTGCGGGAACCCGAGAATACGAAAATGGAAATCTATGATGCGGTCAAGGCGAGCCTGAAACATTCGAGGAACTGGAACCAATTGGAGCAGTCCCTCAAAAAGCAGGGAATAGAATTGAAATACAAATTCAAGGGACAATCCCGCGAAGTACAAGGCATATCCTTTTCAAAAGGGCTTTATTCGTTCAAGGGTTCGGAGATTGACAGGACGTTCAGTTATTCAAAACTGGATCAGATGTTCCAGCACCAAGGGCATCAACAAACAATATCCAGTCAACCAAGTCAACCGACTGTACAACAGCCGTTACAATCTGCGGCTGTTTCCATCATCGAAGCCGCTTTGGAAGTTGTGGGTGGAATAGATTTCAAGCCGCTTGGCGAGGATTACGAAGAAATAGCCTTTGCCAAGAAAATAAGGCGGGAAGATGAAAAGCGGAGGTCAGCCAACAGGAAGAAGGGTAGGAGTATATAAAACGTTAAATTTTAATTCAATAAATATTTTGATATGGAAAATTCCATCAATGAAGAAGCCATTTGGGAAAAACTTTCCGAAATAGGCAAAAAAGTAGATGCCGTGCTTTCCAATACAACAAAGCAAGAACAACCGGCACAAATTTTTCAGCCTTCCATCACCATGGAGAACTTGGAGGACATGGAGGAGGCCATGAAAAAGCATATCGCTGTTTTAGCCAATTTTGTAAATAAACAAATACAGGAAATGAAACCAGTTACAAAAGAGGAGGTGGAAGCGATTGCCGGGAAGCATGTCCGGGATCATACGGAAATGATGAACAGGTTGTGTCGACAGGGAACCGACAAACTGGACATGATCAAGACCAGTATGGTCAGCCTGAAAGAAAAAATAGACCGGTTACCAACGCCCGAAGCGGTTTCACTGGAACAAATTATTGAAATGTTCCCTAAACCGAAGAAAGTAAATATTTGCGGGTTCGAGTTTTTGCGGACATCGGTGATTATATCCGTATTGATCGCATTG
The DNA here is from genome assembly GCA_031551645.1 of Bacteroidales bacterium. GTDB lineage: Bacteria > Bacteroidota > Bacteroidia > Bacteroidales > UBA4181 > JAIRLS01. Next base: position 1,399 of record JAVBNI010000087.1, read on the forward strand.
TCTTTTATTTCACTGACGGTGAATATCAAACTGAGGCATGACAACGATGATTTGACCTACCGAAATGGCAAGCAAAGTGAGTATATCCTGCAAATGCAGGAAAGGCAAGCGGCTGAATCAGAAGGACAGGCGAAGAAGAAAGACCAGGTAAAGAAAAAGTAGCGTTCCTTTCCCATCTGTCATACAAAAGTATCTACAAAGAATAAACCTGCAAGGTCGGGCCCTGTTTTGGCGGAAATCTTCCTTCCTCGTTCCTCGGAAGCGTATTTCCACCAAAAGCCTTGCCTTGTTTATTCTTTGTATATGAGGGGTGTATAACAGATGTGAAAGAGGAAATATGAAAAGTCTGTTTGCGTTTTTTATTCGTATATTTATGAAAAGTCCGGAAATCGTAATGTCAATTTTTGCATGCAAATTGCATGTACACCCCAACAAAAAAGCCCTGTACTTTTCTGTACAAGGCTTTGATTTTCAGTGTGGGAGCAGAGGGATTCGAACCCCCGACCCTCTGCTTGTAAGGCAGATGCTCTGAACCAGCTGAGCTATGCTCCCTTTCTGTCTCGTTTGCGATGCAAAGGTAAGGCGCTTTTTTGGTTTCAGCAAATATTTTTTTGTTTTTGCAAATATTTTGTGTTTTATAGATTGCACGGTATAGTTTTATGTATTTACGTTTGCTTTTCTTAGTGTCTTCGTGCCTTTGTGGCAGTGTTTTATTGACACAAAACCACAAAAAATAAAATCATACCGGATAGAGTATAAGTCTCTACAAGAGGTATTCAATATTTTTGAAATTTGTTTAAATCTGATTTTCTGCGCAGCCACTCCATTTATCATTTATCACTAACCATTAACCATTGAAAAGGTATTCTCGTTGTTTATTACTTATGATTAAGTACACAAATTAGTGGGGTTATTTGCCAATTACTTAAACTTTTTGTAACCATTTTTTTCAGTTTTCGTACAATATGTGAGTATAGTTATGCTCGCGAATGAACACAAGGAATAATGATGTTGTTATGTTCCATAGAGTTTTCATCCGCATCAATCATTGGGTATTCGATTTTGATGGAAGATATGATACATTCATTTTGTAGAAAAATATCAAAAAGTAAACAGTTCCTGAAAACGGGGCTGTTAATTGCTGTATTGTTATTGGGTGTTGAAAATGGATTTGTAAAAGGACAATCAACTTGTCCCACAACTGCAGGATCGGGTTCCATCGGCGCTAAAACAACGAAAGACTGTGCTCCGACAAATGCATGGGTATACGGAGAATTTACGCTCCGGTTTACCAGTTGCTTAGCAACTAAGGATAAGATGGTCTTTGATGTGGATTGGGGAGATGGTACTCCCATGGTCAAGGGGATCAAACCAACGAACATTGACCCAGTTTCTGGTTATACGGATAGATTTGTATTTAAGTTTAATGATGTCGCAAATGTCGATACAAAATATAGCCATAACTATCCCATTCGAATATTGGCTTGTTCATTTAAAGTTACCGTATATATCCGGGTAGACGGAGAGACGGATGCTGTGGGTTCTGCAGATTATCCGATTACCATATACCACCAAACAGATAATTATAACGGCGCAAAACAATTGGTATTGGAAGAACCCGGCACTCATAGAATCATTGTCCCTGTTTGTGTGGGCCAAGAGATATGCATCCAGTTTCAGGATGTCAGCGAATTGAACTGTAATCAAAGCGGTACAGTTCAATATCTGAAAAATGAAGAGCCCAGATATTTACAGTTTGAATATGGAGTTGGTTCGGGTGCTTCCACCATTCCCAATGTATCGGTTGTTGGCGCTGGCGCGGACAAAACAGTTATTACCAATAGCGCGGGAGTCAAAACAGGTTCCCGTCTTGATGGTGGCAACACGATGACAAACAACACCTATTACACAGTAAACAATCCGGGACCTTCGACCAACAGGTTAACCAACCAGATATGTGTGGGAAAAACTGTCGAAGCAGATACTGGAAAAATGTTTTATGTAACCCTCTATAACTGGAACAAATGTAATCCATGGGTGTCCAGGGATCCGAGTCTTGCCGGTTCTCCTCCTCCAACCGCTGCCGATAGAGGCGTAGCAGTGACTACAGAAGCCATTATTATCATTGTACCTGCTCCTCCGAAACCTATTGATGCTACATATGCCTATTGTCATAAAAACCATTACAGTCCTTTTGATAACAGTATATATACACAAAAGGTGAAACATGATCCCGAAAAAATGAAACCCGGTTATTACAAATGGTATAGCAATGCAGCATGTACCAACCTGATATTCACCAGCGATTTATGCCGTTTCAATGCAGCGACCGATTATGCCAGGGATTTCAACCCGGTAACTAACCCCAATAACGCTATTTACCGGTTGAAACCGGATGTTCCCGACGAATATAATTATTGGGTAACTTATCAATTCAAGGATGAAAACAACCCGGACAACCCTCTTTGCGAAAGCCCTGCAGCCAAAGTCACATACATCGTGCGCGAAGATATATCAGAACCATTAAAATCACAAAGTTTGCAGGGATGTGCACAGACTAATATTACTATATTTGCCGATGGTAACGGAGGGAACGATCTTATGACTTACCAGTTTGGAGGCGATATTGAATACGTGTGGACGTTTGAAGACTCAAGACTAACGGAAGTTTCGCGGACCGATAAATCAATCACGGTAAAGCTAAATAACAATCCTGCGGCGCCGAATACGAGTTCAGCAAATATTTCAGTACAACGGAAATGGAAAACAGATGTAACTGTAGGCCCATGCAACACGGCAGACTGTAAACGGTGTATCAATCCTAAAACGACACTCAATGTTACCATCAACCCGCTGCCGATAGCCACTATTAGTGGTGGCGCCGAAGTATGCGCAGATGAAAAAGTCACCCTTACCATAGGAAGTATCTATGGCAAAGGAGATAACAACAAATTCGATATTACCATATCGGGATTAGCGCCCATTACGAACAGGACTTTTACCAGCAGTCCCCCGCCCAATAAGGCGCCATATTCTTTCACGCAGGAAGTAAACCCCGCCGATGGTACTGTTACCGATTATAAAATCACTTATTTGAGGGATATCAGTACCGGTTGTGTCAATACAGGGATAGCAAGTACAACAACTGTGACTAAACGGAAGGAATTAAAATTAACCAGTATTACCGGGCCAACGCCTGTATGCGAAAATAATCCCTATCCATATACGGTAACTGACGGTGCAGCTCTCCCACAGGGGTTCACGGGATCGACAGCCACCAGAAATACCACATATGTCTGGACATTGGATGGCGCCAACAAAGCGACGGGAACTTCCGCTTCCCAATCGATTGGTGTGGAGGGAGCTAATTATACCACAACCCCTCCTTCTCCCAAAACAAAAACCATAGCGGTTACCTGGCAATATACAACGCCAACCACAGCGGGGAAAAATTGTTCATCAACCAAACCGCTGTCAATCATAGTAAATCCGAAACCTACGGTAAAAATAAATGCCCTAACGCCGAATCAAACAGTTTGTTTGGGCGATGACACTTTTATTGACGTAGATCTCACAGGAGTTCCCGGAGTAGATTGGGTAGTAGAATGGAGCGCCGGATCAAGCGGCAATAAATTCACTACTGTTACACGAACAAACAATGGTATAAAAACAGGAGGGCGTATCCCCATTGATCATTCATATATTTCCCCGGCGGGCAACTATACATTCACAGTGATATCAGTTTCACAAGAAGCCAATCCTGCGATTACGCCGTGTTCGAGTTTGGCAAGTAACCCCAAAACGGCGCCAATCAAAGTATTGAAAACGCCCAAAGCAGAAATAACAGGCGGCCCTTATGGCGTTTGTAATGGTATGGGTGTTGAAATACCGGTTACCGGTTGGACAGGTGAAAATACCGGTGTATTTTATATCGAATATAAAGTAGGCGCCCAAACAAGGTACACTCATTTTAGATACAATATACCCGCAGCAACCCGTAAATTGATCATTCCGGCTTCGGATATTACTCAGGCAACGGGTGGGCCGGGAAGCACGGCCTCGACTACGGTTACCATCATGGAAGTCACGGAGAGAACCAAGAACCTGAGAGGCGATTCAATAGATTGTCTTTATAATACGCAAACATCCGTTACCATTATATCCGAGCAGCCGCAATCTGCCGTTACTGCCGGGCCAGATAGAGCCTATTGCGACCCGAGTTCATCATTGACTCCTCATCAACTGGTCGGAAGCGCTCCCGGCGGATCCAATACCGGGGAATGGACTGTAGTGAGCCTTCCTGCAACATCAACTTTGAGTAATTGGACTTCATCAAATAATAATGCCATATTTACTCCGGACGTAACCGGGATTTACGTATTGCGCTGGACGGTTACTGGTGGCGGAAATTGTTCTGTAATGTCCGATGATGTAACTCTATCGTGGGGAGTCACTCCCAAGCAGGCCAAAATCGAGCCTGACGAAGGTATCTGCGGAATGGGCCCCCACACCATGAAGGGGAACCAGCCTACTCCGAATGTGGAAGTCGGAAGATGGAAACAAATGAGCGGCCCTGGTACAGCTACTTTTGCTGATTCTACATTGTTTAATACAACTGTCAGTGTAGACAAATACGGTCTTTATAAGTTCAGGTGGATGTTAAGAAGCGGGGCTTGTACTCCCACTTGGGCTATCGTTGAAATCCCTTTCAAGGACGTACCCAACATGACCACGCCGGTAAAAATACCTGATGCTTGTTCCGAAGCTCCGTTCAGTATGGCATTGGGAACAACCAATGGCCCTCCATGGGCTTTCCCGGGAGGAACAGTTACTTATGCTTTCCGCAGCAACCCGTCATGGGCAATCATCAATGGTAATAATTTAGAAGGTACCGCTCCTGCCAACAACGGCACGGCTATTTCCAGCCCATACCAAATAGTAGTATACGCCACTTACAATGGTTGCCCCGGCAATGACGCCACCTACAACCTGTCGGTGAAACCCAAACCCGAATTAACCAACATTGGCAATCCGGAATTGTGTTATGGAGATAAGGTTACTTTCTCGTTGGTACGTAGCCTTGATAAACAGGTCACTTACGCCTGGACAGCCGATAATGCTGATGTAGGTATAGGCACCAGTCCTAAAACCGGCGTTGCGCCAAATTATACCTACGAGTTTCCTGTAGCATCCAATACAACATCTGCCCCGTTGGTAACTCATGTCACCAACCTGACAGCCACTGTTGACCAATGCGTCAGCGATCCTTTGGATGTAACCATCACGGTGAATCCCACGCCGGATATCAGTCCTATTGGCAATGAAGATTTGTGTCCGTCGGACAAATACCAGGGTACACAGTTCTCCACCGTCAATGGTTTATCGAATGTCACCTGGACATGGTCGTATGTCGGTGATGCAGTCGGTCTGCCGGGAGCAGCAGGCAATCAAAATATGGAAAACCAGGTGCCGGATTTCACAGCAGCCGGCAACCCCGGATCTCTTGATCTTACCGCCGTGGTAACTGTCAGGGCAGTAGCGCTGTCATGCGATGCAGCTAAATCTTTTACCATTAGGGTACATCCCAAACCGAGCTTGAATTTCCCGGACGACCAGATAGAGTGCCCTACGGAAACATCACCGGGAATATATGGCGGTACCTGGGACGATATTAGATTCTCAACATCCAATAATCTTTCAAATATGAGAAATTATTATTGGAGGGAAATAAACTACCAAGGAAGAGGTGTTACAAAAGATTCGGCCGATATCATAGGAAAAGTATTTGGAGACAATCTTTCCGGTAGCGCCCGTACCACCATTATCCGGGCAGCCGGAAAAAGCAAATTTGGTTGTGTGAGCGACTCGATAGATGTTAACCTGACGATTAGACCGCGACCGGTGATCACTACGCCTGCCCCGAATGTCAGTCTGTGTCCCGGAGCAACATATGGCCCGACCAGCTTTGTACCTAATACTCCCGGCGCCAGCATATCATGGACCAATAACAACACGGCTATCGGATTGCCGGCGAGCGGCACTAATCCTCTTCCTGAATTCACTGCCAGAAACAGTACGGGAAATTCCATTTCCGGAAACATCACCATACGGGCAACCAAGGACAATTGTCACGGCCCTGAAATTACGGGAACCATTACGGTAAAACCCCTGCCTGTGGTTGATAATATCCCCGACATGCCAGTCTGTCCTAATGACATAGTAGGCCCTGTTCCATTTACCAGTACAAATGTGAATGTTGCTTTGCGGCCCCTGGTAACCTACAACTGGACCATTTCAGGTGATCCCGTAGGAGCGCCTAACGGAGCTGCAAATGTCACCGAAATGGCCCAGTTTACGGCTGCAACCAACGATAGCGACCCTGGGGTGGTCAAGACTTCGACGGTGACAGTACAGGCTTTCCTTGACGGATGTACTTCCACCGCAGGCAACAAAAGCTTTGCAATCAGGTTGAAGCCTTCGCCAAAAGTGACCGCTTTTGAGTCAAGCGTATTGGCATGTCCCAGCGAATCGATAGACCGGATAGATTTCAACGTGAATATCAGCACCTCTTCTTCTGCAGATGTAAGGTGGTGGATCGACAATCCAGGTATTGCCAATCCTCCGCTACCGACCAATAGTCAGGCGTCTACCAGTAGCGGTAATGTTCCGCCATTCACTACTGCAGTTAATAACAGCAGCAATGGGACAAACAATACGGCCACCATATACTATACGGCCACTGTAGATCAGTGCCCGAGTTTAAGTCCGCCAAAAACGATCACGATTACGGTAAAACCTACCCCCAGCATTGTTGTGCCCGGGCCTCAGTCATATTGTCACAATATAGATGTCAATCTGCCCGATTTCACCACAAACATGACTGGTCCCATAAAAGATAATGTTACCTACCATTGGCGCAAGGATACAATCCGCATCAGTACCATGGCAACCAATTTGCGTCCGGACGATGACGGACAAATACCCAACTTCCATTCCGAAAATACTTCAACCGACAACATGTTGTCGGCTGTAACTTCGGTATTTAAAGTCAAGGCCATATTGAACGGTTGTGAAAGCGCAAGGCAGCCATTCACGGTCACCATACAACCGGTTCCCCAATTGGCGCCTTATACAGACCTTGAGGTATGCGCAGGAGATGCTATACAACCGCTTGACTTTAGCATGTTGCCTGCAGTGGGCGCCAGTGATGTCCCCAGTTACTCATGGACAGCCTACAATACTTTCTCTGAACTGAGACTGGCCTCTCCTCCTATCCCTCCGGGAACCCCGGGAGCAGCTTTCCCATCATCCGGCACCGGAAATTTACCAGATTTTATAGGCGATACCAGCCGGACAACTTATCCCGGAAATGTTCTGTGGGGAAATACGCCCCAGAAAGTATCCATCAATGTGATGCCTGAGTTAAATGGTTGTACGGGAGTTACCCCGCAAACCGTTTACATTACCGTTAATCCACTACCCATCACCCAAATAGCCGACAACAATAGTGATTGTGTAACTGGAAAACTGAACGTTTTATACCAGATAGAGACAAGCAAAGTGAATGCAGGCTCTAAATATTATTGGGATCTTGAAACAGTTTCAGGAAATGCATATGCGCCGAAAAAGAATCCTGGTCAGAGTGATATAAATTATCAGGTATACCTGTACGATAACCCGGGGTACTGGAAAGGTTACATTACGGCACAGGAAACGAACAGTTTCGGGTGTAAGGCGCCGGCTGCCAAACTGTATGTCGAAACCATTCCTGCTCCTATAGTGGAAATCGATAAAGTATCGCCCGTTTGTAGCGGCACAACCATCCAGTTGAATGCGACAGTTAACGGCATGGATGCCAGCCAAATTCCTCCGAATACATATACTATTAGTTGGTTTCCGCCAACATGGATCGATCCTGTTACCGAAAGAGACAATCTTGACCCCCATGTAACGCTATACAGCGATATTACCAAAACAGTCTCGATGAGCTTAACAGTTGGGGAAGGTAATTGTAAAAGTTTGCCTGTCGCTGTTGATATGCTTGTTCATCCCCAACCCAGTGTGCCGTTATTTATAGACAAGAGTTATTGTTCGGGTGAACCCAAATGGAAAATGGATATAAGCAATGTGGATGCGGGCAATACGTTTACATGGAACCGGATAGACGGTGCGAACACCTATCTGATTGGTAATACTGGAAATCATACCGGTAACGATTCCACTTCGTTGATGATGAATCTGCTCGCCGGTCCCAATACGCTTTATCATACCGATGCATTACCGAATACCATTAGTTACGTCAACGGAAAAACCGTTATCTATTATTCCGTAACCCAGACCAACAGCAATGGTTGTGTGAGCGCTCCTGCAGTAGCATCCATGACCATCCGCGAAACGCCTGCCGCTCCGGTAACTTCTGATGTCGCATATTGTCAAGCGCCGGGCCAGAATGTGTATGCGCTGAATGTGCCGGGAAATAATATACGCTGGTATACTGTCCCTGGTCCTCCCAAGCCGACTGATATTAAATTTACCGGTGAAACGTACAATGTATCACAGGCCAACCCGGGAGCGTATCCGTATTATGTTACGCAAATGGATGCATACGGTAACGCCTGCGAAAGCGATAAGGCGCCGCTTGTCCTGACCATTCATCCGCAGCCGGTATTGAGCTTCGATGTTTCGGCATTGAAAGGTTGCGCCGACTTTGCCATGACGGCGACAAACACTTCCAATAACAACAATGTGGGTTATATATGGGATTGGGGCGACAACACGGCAACGTCGAATGCGCCTCAAAACACGGCAGTTCCGCATACGTATACCAATACCTCGTCATACAACGAAACGGTTACGTTGACACTGACGGGTACCAGTACGGCCAATCAGGCAACAAGCGGCGCTTACTGTAGCAATTTCATAACAAAGACATTGACTGTATTCCCCAAGATTATAGCCGATTTCTATATCGTTCCCGGCGATAACGGTTGTACCCCGTTTGATGTGGAATTCATCAATGCCTCCGATAAGGCGGCTACATTCCACTGGTACTGGGATCTGGCGACTGCTCCCGGCAAGGGGCAGACCGGATGGAATGATACGCGTCCCAATCCGAATCATACGTTCACGAACACGAATACCAACAGCAGTGTTAATTACCGCGTGTGGTTGCAGGCTTTGGGCAGCAACAATGAATGTTACAGCAACAAGGATGTAACCATCACGGTAAATCCTGCGCCATCTGCCGATTTTACCATCGACAACCTGAGGCCCGACAATAGTATCTGTTCGCCCACCCCGGTGAAATTCACGAACACATCGTCTGGTAATCCTGCCGGAACCAATTACTCGTGGGATTGGGGCGACAATACGTCTGAGAACAATAACAGTACGTCGATTTCCCATCCTTATATCAACAATACGGGTCGGTCTTATTCCGTCAATGTCCTCCTGACAGCCACCAATACTTTTGGATGTAGTGGTGAAAAATTAGGCCACCTCACAGTCAATCCGGAAGTATTGGCCGAATTCACAGTACCCGATGACGGATGTTCTCCTTATGAGGTCCAATTTGCCAGCCAGTCGCTGGGAGCCACTACTTACACCTGGAAATTTACAGGCCCAAGTTCGGTGAACATGTCTGCAACCGCAGCCGGAGGAGCGTTAACAGCGCCCATACGGTTTGAAAATCTTTCGCACAGCACCGTGGCGACCATCAACGTCGAACTGACCACAGAGAATCGTTACGGGTGTTCGGCCAGCGTATCGCACCCGATGGATGTTTTCCCGCAACCTGTTGCCAGTTTCGCCATTGACAATGTGCAGGGATGCCAACCGTTGAAAGTGCTTTTCGAAAATACATCCGTAGGTAATCCGACCACGAACATGTCGTATCTGCTCGATTTTGGCGATGCCTCTTATAAAAGCATCGGTAATCCGCACGATACGGCCTCACATATCTATTCCAACCTTTCGGGCCAGAATACCCAGGTATATCCGAAACTGACCGCCACCAACGAATGGGGATGTATAGCGACTTTCAGCAATACGATTACCGTCTATCCATACATCAAAGCAGACTTCCGCATGAGCGAAGAAACCGGTTGCGCTCCGTTGGCGGTATACCTTACAAACGGATCACGCGGCTACAGTAACTTTGTATGGGACTTCGGCGATGGCTCTGCTTTGGAATCAAGTCAAGTGAATCCGACACATGTGTTTGATAATCCCAGCTTGTCACAGAAGGTTATCTACCAGGTTAAACTGACTGTTACCGCAGGGTTCTGTGAGGATTCGCAGGTCAAAACAGTCGAAGTATATGGTAATCCCAAAGCCGATTTTGCAGCCAATCCCCAGTTCCAGTACTATCCTGATGGGCCGGTAACGATTGAAAATTACATCCCGCTTTCGGACAGGAACAACCTTTATTATGAGTGGTCAATCGTTCAACAAGGCAACATCAGGGATAGCATATTCTCATGGCTTCCCGATCCGGCCCCGCTCAAGATCGGAAAGTGGGGAGTGTTCGAGGTTACACAATACGTCCGCATTCTGAATGGCGTATGTAATGATAAGTTGACCCAAACAGTCATTATAGAAGCGCCCATGCCTACTGCGGAATTTGATCCTGTGCCTCCGGCGTGTATGCCGTATGACGTACAGTTCAATAATACTTCGAAAAATGGAAAATATTATCGCTGGTCGTTTGGCGACGGTGCAACATCCACTGAAAAGAATCCTTTACACACTTATCCGGATGCAGGCACTTACCAGGTTACGTTAACCGTAACAGGCGATAGTCCTTATCCATCTATGTCCACTCGAGTGATTGAGGTACATCCGATGCCAAAGTCAGCCTTTGAAGTTAAACCTGACTTTTTGTGGGTGGGACAGAGCCTGCGGGCGTTTAATTATACCTCTACCACCACCAGTAAGGGAACACCCTACAAGGTGTGGTATAAATGGGAGTGGGGTGACGGATCCCAGCCCGACACCATACGCGAACCGTCACACATGTACCTCAAAGCAGGTCAGTATGATATCACGTTGACGACGGGTACATATACGGATCCGCAGTGTGTTAATGTCCTCACCATACCAAGCGCTGTTGAATTGGAAAATGCGGGTGATATCATTCTCCCGAACACTTTCAAACCTTATACCGACGGTCCTCCGAGCGATCAGATCACACAGGGGTACCAGAATTATCTGTTCTTCCCGCCTGTATTGAGCCCGACGCGCAAATATTATTTCTGTGTTGTCAACCGTTGGGGACAGTTGCTTTTCGAAACTACCGATCCGAACACAGGTTGGAACGGGTATTTCAAAGGCCGGTTGTGCGACGAGGGCGTCTATATCTATAAGATCGAAGGAGTGTTCGAAACGGGTCAGTCTTTTTCTAAAATGGGCGATATTCTATTGATCAGATAAAGTTATCAATCCCATGTTTATGTAACAAAAAGAGCCCTTTATACGTAAAAATGATTATATTGATGATCGAACCTTATTGAATGGTTAAATTTTGTAGAAATATAGTGATCCTAATGGTTGGCATGGTATGGAGTCTGCATCCGTCACATGCACAAGATCCGCAGTATTCGCAATACTATGCCAGCCCATTACTTATCGCCCCCTCTTTTGCAGGCAATTCACTTGGCTCTCGTGCATTTATGAGTTTCCGCGATCAATGGGCTAAATTGCCGGGGGCGTATGTTACTTACTCGGTAGCGCTCGATCATAACTTTTATGCCATCAACAGCGGGTTGGGGATCGTATTCCTGCGCGATGTGGCTGGTTCGGCCAAATACGGAACGACAAGTGTTACCGGCTTGTATTCGTACCGGTTCAATATTAATGACGATTGGCGTATCCGTCCGGGTATCTCTTTCTCCTATTCGCAACGCGGATTACAATTCGGGAATGCGATTTTTCCCGATCAGATTTCGGAAACCGGAACCGATCCTTCCACCATGGAACAGTCTACACCACCATATTACTTTTACGACGCCGGTTCGTCCATCGTCGTATATAACCGGCAGATGTGGTTTGGTCTTGCTGTCGATCATTTGCTCCGTCCCAATACCTCCCTGTCGCGTTTAAATGCGCGCACGGCTATGAAGTGGTCACAATTCGGCGGTATCAATTTTGGTATGACAAACAGGGTGGGAAAAGTACCTGAAGTCATTTCGCTGAATTATCTTTTTAAAAAGTCGGCCGATTTTTACCAACTCGATCTGGGCGCTAACTGGTATCATGCGCCTTTGATGCTGGGTTTTGCATGGCGCGGTTTACCCGGATCCAAATATCCGTCATACGACGCTTTAATCTTTACAGCAGGGTTCGCTTTCAATAATATCGCCATTGGTTATAGTTACGATTTTACCGTATCAAAGTTAGGTCCGGCAACCGGTGGCTCTCATGAAATCACCATTTCTTTCTCCTTCAACGAGGGTAATAAATCGAACCGGAAAGGTTCCATCCCCTGTCCAGATGTCGTTAAATTCAAAATGTTCGGAGACAAAGAAAGTTTCCGGTAAAAATACTCTTGTCTGAGAAAATCGGATCAAGATCAAAATATCTTCTATATTTTTTACATTTTGATCAAAAAAGGGACTGCGTCATACGAAGTTTGACTTGCACTGTCCGAAGTTCAACTTGCACTGTCCGAAGCTTAACTTGCATTGTTCGAAGTTCAACTTGCACTATCCGAAATTAAACTTGCACTGTCCGAAATTAAACTTGCATTGTCCGAAGCTCAACTTGCACTGTCCGAAGTTCAACTTGCATCGTCCGAAGTTCGACTTGCACCCTTCGAAACTTAGTTTGCATCATCCGAAGCTCAATTAGTTTCGCCTCAATGACGAAATAACTCAAAGGTTTCAGACCGAACAAGTTTCCAAAATCTATTAGGTCTCATCATGATATTCTATCGTTGACACGACACTACTTTCTACTATGCAGTTACTGCATTTTTAATCTTCATCCGGTCAAACATCATCAAAATGGAAGCAATAGTATTCAGGGGCATCTTGATAATCCCTCCAACAAAAAAGAATGAACTACCCCCGCAGCAAGCTATCGGGGTAGTTCATTTAGTAAAAATTCGTGCTAATTCGCGGATAAAAATTTTGATGCTGTTACCCTGGATCTATCATGTAAAAGTAAATAATCTTAGTTTTGCGAAGCCGGAGATTCATTGATCAGTTTCAATGCTTCTTCCATATATACTTCACCGGTCATTTCACCTAATGAGGTTTGGCTGATATATCTATATCTTTCAAAACTATTGAAATCCACTTTTGTAAGTATGTATCCAAAAGCATCGTTGGTTAATCCGAAAAGAAACGGTTGGGTGGTTTTCATGTTCCTTTTCATATAAAACCCGATGTTGGGAAGCGCTTCTCCCGGGATTGTCAGGATTTGAGCTTTACCAACATTCACAAGGTTTAATCTGGTTGAAATCGATTCAAATGTTTTATCAGCAGTTTTTTCGCCAATGGGAGAATTTTTTAAGACATAACGCATGATTTCCGAATCAACCGGAAACGATATCATCTTTGAAGTACAATAGAGGTCGGGATTGTCATTGACCGGAGCATCGGCTATAATTCTCAGCGCTTCGTCGGCAAGCAGATTGCCAATTCTGACACACTCGTCCCAATGATTCGCTTCTTTTCCACCCTCAAGCCGTACATCAGCAGTTACCATGCCGCCTTGTGCACTATTCATAAACAATGCCATTCCTCCCGCTTTGGATTCTATCCTGTCATATAACGGGCCGCAAAGATCCGGGCTGATCAGTTTCCGCTTCGTCCCGAGAATTTCGGGGTGTGTGGCATAATTAACCAGGGTGGCGATAACTTTGCCTTTATTCTTTCCCGAAGCCGATATTGCCTGTATGACCCCACAACGCGGATCATACAACTTGTCAGCATAATAGTTATATGCGATTTTACCTTTGGCTTCGCCCACTGCTGTTTTTATTGTGGCCGGTTCCAGTTTCGAAATTGCTTCGTTTACAGCTTCGGCGACCATTTTCGTACACCAGTCCAAATATTCCAAGTCTGCGCCAATTTTCCCATCTTTATCAGGAAAAGCATATGCATCTGGAGCGCTGTGCGTATGAGTTACACCAATCATGACATTTTGCGGAGGAATGCCCTTGATTAAATTTCTTGACCGGTCTCCCAGGTATGACGGCCAACCAATATTATCAATTCCGACAATTGCTACTCGTGTACCTCCTTTTTCCAATACAAGAGCCCTAACGAAAAGGTCTCCTTTTTTGCCTTCAGGAGGGGAAGGAGTTCCCATACCTCCGGAAATCGGGATAAGTTTGGAAGGAGTGATGACACGATATGCCGCACCTGCTTTAAAAGTCTGGGCATCGAGCCTGGTTATCAACAAGGAGAGAAATAAAATAGCTACAAGTCTTATTGTTTTCATATACGATGATTTTATGTATAACGTTTTAGTCTATATAAATGGGATTTGTATAAATCCATGGAAGATATTTTCCCCGGATTTTCAAATGCATCTCGAGTCTGTATGCGCCTTTTTGAACCGGTTCCTTCCACTCAAATTCATATCTGTCGTCCGAAGAGACGTAAATCACTTTCCCATTATGGATCAATTTGAATTGTCCCGGGAAAGGCGACACGGCATTAAGTGAAGCAACATCGCTTATCTTCAATGAATCGCCTAAAATTCCGGCAACAGAACCGGCGTTGTTCTTTGCATAATAACAAAATCCTCTGGCATCGCCAAGATCCGTAAAAGCGGTAAAATGATGTCCCCTTTTTAAATGCCTGGTTATTGATGATAAAGTCAACGAATCGGCAAACAAGAAATTTGATACATACTTGAAATTGCATTCATATGTGTCGATCATCATTTTAAATATCCAACCATTTTCATCCGGTTCGCTCAACAACCACTTGTTCCAAATGGTTACCTGCTTTATACCAATAGGTTTTGCGTTGGGGCCGTACCACTTGACACGCCCGTCGGGAAGCATTTTGGCCCTGAGATTTATATTTTCATGCGTATCCACTGCCGAAAAACCGACCACTTTCCGGTGTGTATTCAACGAATCCCACCTTGCGAGGATAGATGTCTGTTCATCGAATATTTCCCTCATTACCCATGACCGATACTTATTCTTATTGATCAGCGCATTGACAATGAACGGAAAATATGACGGTTCGTCCAAAATATCCGTATGTATGTTATATATCTCCATTCCCTGGTAATACGGACTATCCCAGTTATGAGGCTCTTCCGTGTGGGCATAAAACATCATTCCGCCTTCCCGGATGATATTTTTTGATACGGTATCAATGTTCCTTCCCCAATCGATAATGGTTTCTTTCATAGGCCAGGCGTCGAAACCCGCTTTTTCCGATCCGGGTTCGATCAATACGCCATCATACAATCCCTTGTATCCTCTTGGAAAAGTATCCAGATTGCCATGAGGATGATCCGTTAGAAATATAAAATCGATTTGATTTTTCTTGGCTGCGGGAATGATATCATATAGTGTTCCTTCACAATCATGCGACCAGAAACTGTGCATGTGAAGCACTCCCCGGTATATGTTATAACCTACAATATTACCCGGCTCTTTCCGTAGTTTCGCTAATTCTTTGACCTGTTTTTCAAATTTGGGATAAGTGACCACATGCCGCCAAATTGGACGGGCAAATATGATCAGGAATACAACTACCAAGAGTACTAAAACTGAAAGAATCAAATATTTTAACGCTTTCAATATCTTTTTTAAGATGTTCATAAAATAAAGATCGATGTGTTATTTTAATTTCGTTTTGAAAAAAATATTTTAACGGATGACCATATCGGATATGCGCCGCATCATATCAAAAGTATAATCCCCCATACTGGGGCCAAACCATCCCATGGCTCTTGATTCATACTGATCCCTGTCAAAGTACCTTCCGGGAACGATATATCCCACATAATTGCCGTTGAAGCTGGTAACGTTGGCTTTAAATCCTTTAGTCCAAAGATAATTTTTAAGCTGGAGTGCATATTCTCCGGAAAAGTCAGCCGGGGTGGTGACCCACACCATATTATTTAACCGGATAGCCTGAAGAATGGAATGATCGGGAATAGGCGACAACTTATTACTCAACGATGGAATTAAAGACCTCTTTTTCAAAATTCTGAAACTATATTTCGGCAAGTCGAATTTGAGCGTAACAGTAGAAAATACTACTTTGTCTTCCATCGGTGTTCTTGCTATTTGAGCAAGAACGGTATCGGCCAACGCTTCGCCAAGCGATTGCGGTCTGGCAAAACCTTCTCCCTGGGTAACAGGACTTTGACTTCCTACAGAACCGGCACAGAATATGGCATAGTCGGCAAACGATTGTTCCATTTTTCTTTGCCAATAACCGGGATAATCGCCACTAAATTCCATATTATCTGCCCCCATTGTTGTTGAATGGGCTGAAAAAGAACCAATCACAGCTTTTTTAGCTCCTATCTGTTCCAATACGATATAGCTGAAATCATCGTTCTTGGTTCCCAGATCGCCGATAACACGATTTCTTGTATAAGATGCTGCCGGAATATTGTCCGACCCAATGGTTGCAGGCTTCAGGTCCTGGATGGCTTTTTTTACCACAGCAACAATTTGCTGCGTAACCCAGTGCTGGACATTTTCATTCTCCGGCCCTGAAAATTTTGGCCCGACTATTCCTGTCCCCCAACCACCAATACTGGAATGGCTGTGTGTTGCAGAAAACATCAATTGACCCCTGTTGATTCCGTCCCGATGCAATATATCAACAACAGGATCAATGATATTAGGGGGCAAAACAAGCATATCGACGCCTACAATAACCATTATCTTATCATCTAATTTTAAGGCCGCAGCTTTTGCAAAAATGGAATCATGTATTCCTGTGGCGGGCTTTCCATCCCTGGCTCCATATCCGGCCAAAGGAATTTCTTTGAATTTCCCTTCCCTGGCATTATCTTCCGGGGAATTAAGTCCCGGGGTGATACTTACTTTTGCAAAACCCGCTTCTAAAGGATAAACTACTGTAACAGCGGTTTCCTTCAAACTATCCAACCGGAGACAACTTTTTTTATAATAATCGGATTCGTAAAAGGAAGTTCTGTCAATTTTACGGGTAGCCGACAACAGTACGGTAAGAAGTACTGCAATGATGACGCATACAACGATGATAATTTTTTTCATTTTTCAAATATAATATCATTAAGAGATAATTGATTGATTGTGTAAATCAATATGTTCTATAAGATTTACACAAAATAATTTTACTCCTAAAAATAATACAAAACATATCGCAAAACATACAAGCCGGTTTAAAAATATCGACAGGTAATAATGTGCTAATTATAAAAATGTTAACCAACTTGTCTTACGTCTGTTTTAGTGTCGTTTATTATTTCGATTTCAAGTGTTTGTCGAAAAAATCTTCAATCGGCTTCATGTTCTCTGGTTGCTCAAATTCGGGGCCACCATGCGTTCCTCCTTTGACGGTAATGAACAGGCAATTGGCTCCCGCTTCCCTCAGAGCCTTATCGTACATTACGCTCTGTTCATATGGAACAAGCTCATCCTCATCGCCGTGCAGAATAATAATGGGCACCACATCTTTTTTTACATAGCTCATGGGGCTGGCCTTCGTCCAAGCCTCTTTCGGATTTGGATGATTGGGATCGATCAGACGTCTTCTCGAGGAGGATTTCTGTTCGTTGGTTGCTTCCGAGCTGGCCGAAGCATAGACGGAAAGATCAACCACTCCGAAAAGATCGCATACCGCTTGAATATCACTTGATTGATCGAGATACTCTCCCACTTCAAATTCCTTCATTCCTGCGGTCGACCCCATCAAGGCGACAAGGTGGCCTCCAGCCGAAGCCCCCCAAACTCCAATGTGTTTTTTGTCAATCTTATACTGTTCCGCGTGGGCGCGAAGCCAGCGAACAGCGGATTTACAATCTTGTAACTGAGCTGGAAAATAGGCTGCATCAAGAAGGCGATAATTGGTAATAACGACGACATAACCTTTAGGAACCAACCAGTTGGACAGAAAGACATATTCGTCCTTATTCCCTCTCACCCAACCACCTCCATGTACGGCAAAGATCGTCGGGTATGGTTTTTTTGCCTTTTCATAATCTTTGGGAAGGTAGATATCCAACTGCTGACGATATCCCCCGCCCGTCACGTAAGGAATGTTTTTGAGGACAATGAGATCCGGACTCGGTTCAACTTTTCTCTGTCCCCAAGCAAATGAGGAAAATAGTCCAAGAAACAAGGACACAACGATCAAATTTTTGTATGAAATCATAAGTAATTTTGTTACATCATATTAATTTAACGCACATTATCAATTGTCAATTGTCCATTGTCAATTTAACGAATAACAATATCCGCCATCTGGCGAATAAGGTCGGCAGAATAATCACCCATATTCGGGCCAAGCCAACCCATGTCTTTCGATTCGTACATGTTGAGGAAAAAGTATTTGCTCGGGATAATATATCCGGCATAACTACCGTTAAACCCGGTTACATTCGCATTGAAACCTTTCGGAAAAAGATAGTTTTTTGTCTGAAGCGCTATTTCTCCCGAAAAATCTCCGGGCGCAGATATCCAAACCATATTATTTAATCTCATCGCCTGAAGTACCGGATATTTCGGACCGGGTATCATTTTGTGGCTGAGAGCAGGTACAAGCGACCTCCTGTTCATGAGGCGGATGTTATATTCAGGCAAATTCAATTTCATGGTAATGGCCGAAAATATTACACTGTCTTTCATCGGAGTTGTTGAAGCGCATTTCAATACGGTATCGGCCAGGGCTTCTCCATATATTTGGATTCGCTCGAACCCTTCTCCACCAATGATTACAGGACTTTGACTTCCCACTCCTCCGGCACAGAAAAAAGCATAATCAGCAAAAGTACTTTCCATTTTTCTTGCCCAGTAACCGGGATATTCGCCGCTTACTTCCATATTCTTCGCACTCATGATGGTGGGATGAGCCGAGTAGGAACCGATAATAGCCTTCTTACCTCCGATTTGTTCCAGGATAATATAGCTAAAATCGTCATTCTTGGTACCCAATTCGCCTATAACGCGGTTCCTGGTAAATGATGCCGCAGGTACATTACCGGAACCAATCAATGCCGGCTTTAAATCCTTTATAGCTGTTCGTACAGATAGAGAAATCTGAGAAGCCAGCCAGCTCACCATGTTTTCATTCGGTTCTCCTGCGGTTTTTGAACCCATAAGCCCCATGCCCCATCCGCCTAAGCTGGAGTGGCTATGAGTTGCGGAAAACATCAATTGATCCCTGCTTATTCCCGCTTTACGCAGCATGGATACAACCGTGTCTGCAATATTGTGGGGCATAATCACCAGGTCGGCTCCCAATATAACCATCAGCCGGCCAGCAACTTTAATGGCTGCAGCGCTGACAAAAATCGAATCGTGTATTCCGGTTACAAATTTACCTTGCCTTGCGCTATAACCACCTAAAGTAACGTTTTTAAATTTTCCTTCGGCTATATTGTCTTCGGAATGGTTAAGGCTCGGTGTGATACTTATTTTGGCGAAACCTGCTTCGAGCGATTGATAGACCGAAGCGTTGTTCTTTCGAAGACTATCCAACTGAACGAGACTTTTTTTATAATAATCGCACTCGTAGTAGGAAGTTCTGTCAATTTTGCTGGTACCCAAAAACAATGCGGTGAGAGCTACAATGAGAAGTACCGCAATGATGACGCATAGGGTGATGATAAATTTTTTCATTTTTCAAATACTAAGATATGTTCTAAAAATAACATATAATGTTCTTTAGTTAAATTGGTTTTTGTGCCTTCGGGCCTTAGTGGCCGATTTTCATGCCACGAAGGCTCGAAGACACAAAGCAGGAACTCAAAAACGTAACAATTTGTTTTTAGATCGTTCCTAAGTTAATTGAAAAGCAACACCATGAAAATGCATAATTAATTAAAAATATACGTGTTACAATTCTCAATTCTCAATTCTCAATTCTCAATTCTCAATTCTCAATTCTCAATTTAATACTGCTTTTATTTCAAGTATTTTGCAAAAAAAGCTTCAATCGGCTTCAGTACTTGTGGCTGCATATAATCAGGGCCGCCGTGTTTCCCTCCTTTGACGGTAATGAACTGACAATCGACACCCGCTTCTTTCAGAGCTTTGTCATAAATCACGCTCTGTTTGTATGGGACAAGTTCATCATCGTCACCATGCACGATAATGGTAGGCGCCATATCTTTTTTCACGTAGGTCATGGGACTGGCTTTCATCCAGGCATCTTTCTGATTCGGGTGTTCAGGATCGATCAAACGTTTTCTCGATGCTCTAAGCGTTTCCGGATTGAGCGAAGCAATGGCGGAGAAGTCGGTCGGCCCGAAAAGATCGCACACCACTTGAATATCGCTCGATTGGTCAAGGTATTCACCCGTGTCGAATTCCTTCATTCCTGCGGTCGATCCCATCAAAGCGACGAGGTGAGCTCCGGCCGAAGCTCCCCAAGTCCCAATGTGTTTTTTGTCGATCTTATACTTTTCCGCATTGGCACGAAGCCAGCGAACGGCGGATTTACAATCTTGTAACTGAGCCGGGAAGTAGGCTACGTCGAGAAGACGATAATTAGTGATTGCGACGATATAACCTTCGGGAACCAGCCAGTTGGCCAGGAAAACGTATTCTTCCTTGCTCCCTTTTGTCCAACTACCCCCGTGTACAACAAGTATTGTCGGGTACGGCTTTTCCGCTTTTTCATAACCTTTGGGAAGATAGAGATCTAACTGCTGGCGGTATTCCCCGCCTGTCACATAAGGAACGTTTTTGAGGACAACGAGATCCGGGTCCGGATCGACCTTCTGCCCCCAAACAAATGAAGAAAATAGTCCAAGAAACAAGGACACAACGATTAATTTTTTGTACGAAATCATATTAATAACATTAAAGATTATAGCTTTTACATATTTGATGATAAATGACACCTGCCCGTCCAGTCAGAACAATATCATGTCATTTTTAATTCTCAATTTAACGAATGACAATATCGGCTATCTGACGAATAAGGTCAGTGGTATAATCGCCCATATTCGGGCCAAACCAACCCATGGTTTTCGTCTCATAATGATCCCTGAAATAGTACTTACTTGGGACAATATACCCCAGATAACCACCATTAAAACCGGTTACATTCGCGTTAAATCCTTTCCGGTAAAGTCCGTTTTTTATTTGAAGCGCTATCTCTCCTGAAAAATCCGCAGGGGTGGAAATCCATACCATATCATTCAATCTAAACGCCTGAAGCGTTTGACCTTCAGGAGCAGGCGGTTGGCGACCAGCGAATAATCCATCTACGAGTTCTTTTGACATATTGAATTCAGGTGTATTCAATTTCATGGTAATGGCCGAAAAAACAACCTTATCTTTCATTGGAGTTGTTAAAGCGGATTTCAGAACGATATCACCTAAAGCTTCCCCCATTTTCCGGGCGCGCTCGAAACCTTCTGCGTCAACGCCTGCAGGCCCTTGACTTCCCATGGCTCCGGCACAAAAGATGGCGTAATTGGCAAAGTTTTTTTCCATTTTCCTCTCCCAATAACCAGGGTAATCACCGCTTATTTCCAAATTTTTCGCACTCATGACTGTGGCATGGGCAGAGAAAGAACCAATAATGGCCTTCTTTCCTCCAATTTGTTGCAAAATAATATAGCTGAAATCGTCATTCTTGGTGCCTAATTCGTCAATAACGCGGTTCCTGACATACGATGCCGCAGACACATTTCCTGAACCGATCAATGCCGGTTTTAAATCCTTTATAGCTGATCTTATAGCTAAAGAAAACCGGGAAGCTAACCATCGATCAGTAATTTTGCCCGGATCTAAACTGGAGTGAGAATGTGTTGCGGTAAACATCAACTGATCTCTGCTTATTCCGTCTTCACGCAACATGGATACAATCTCGTCTGTAAGTGTTTGGAACATTCTCAGATAATCGGCTCCCACTAAAATCATTAGACGGTCGGCAACTTTAATAGCTGCAACCCTGACAAAAATTGAGTCATGTATTCCGGTTGCGAAATTTGTCCCTCTCGCACTATAACCGCCTAATCCGACGTTTTTAAATTTTCCTTCGGCAACATTGTCTTTTGGATAATGAAGGCCCGGAGTGATGCTCACTTTGGAAAAACCGGCTTCGAGCGAATGATCGATCGACGTGTTGTTCTTCCGCAGACTGTCCAATTGAACGATGCTTTTTTTGTAATAATCGCAATCGTAGTAAGAAACTCCGACAACCTGGCCGGTGGCCGACAACGAAAAACCAAGGAATGCTGCAATTATGATGACAAATTTCCCCATTTTAAAAAAATTTAAGATTGAGTACAAAATATGATTTTTACGTTATTTTCAAAGACTTTGTGCTCCTTCAAGTGGTCTTTGTGTCTTCGAGCCTTAGTGGCCGGTTTTCATGCCACGAAGGCTCGAAGACACAAAGCAGAAACTCAAAACCGTAACAATTTGTTTTTAGGTCGTTCCTTAACTGTGAAAGGAATATACATTCTCCATTGTCAATTCTCCATTTAACGAATGATAATATCAGCCATCTGACGAATCACGTCGGCAGTATAATCACCCATATTCTGGCCAAACCAACTCATGCTTTTCGATTCGTACTGATCAAGGTAATAGTATTTACTCGGAACAATATACCCCAGATAGCAACCATTAAAACTGGTTACATTCGCGTTAAATCCTTTCGGATAAAGATAGTTTTTAGTTTGAAGCGCTATCTCTCCTGAAAAATCTGCAGGCGTAGAAATCCATACCATATCATTTAATCTCAGCGCCTGAAGTACTTGGCCTTCCATAGCAGGCAACGCCCTTTGGCTGCTGGAAGAAGTTCGAGTGGTATATTCAGGTATATTAAACCTCATGGTGATGGCCGAATAAACAACCTTATCCTTCATTTGCGTTGTTGCAGCGCTTTTTTGGACGACATCTGCCAAGGCTTTTCCTAAATTTTGCGCCCGAACGAAATCTTCTCCTTCAACGCCTGTAGGACTTTGGCTTCCCACTCCTCCGGCACAGAAAATAGCGTAGTTGGCAAAAGTACTTTCCATTTCTCTTTGCCAATAGCCGGGATAATCGCCGCTTACTTCCATGTTTCTCGCACTCAAGACTGTGGCATGGGCAGAGAAGGAGCCAATAATAGCTTTCTTACCTTTGTTCTGTTTCAAAATAATATAGCTGAAATCGTCATTCTTGGTCCCTCGTTCGCCAATAACGCGGTTCCTGGTATATGATGCCGCAGGTATATTTCCTGAACCGATCAACGCCGGCTTCAAATCCTTTATAGCCGATCTTACAGCTAAAGAAATCCGGGAAGCCAGCCAATTCAACATTGCATCTCCCCCCGGGCTCAAACTGGAATGACTATGAGTTGCGGAAAACATCAACTGATCCCTACTTATTCCATCCTTTTGCAGCATGGATAAAACCGCGTCTGTAAGATTTTGGGGTATGATGATCAAATCGGCTCCAATGATAACCATTAGTTTGTCTGCAACTTTAATCGCCGCCGTTTTGACAAAGATTGAGTCGTGTATTCCAGTTGCGGAATGTACTCCTCTTGCACTATAGCCTCCTAAACCGACGCTTTTAAATTGTCCTTTGACATCATTGTCTTCGGAATAATGAAGACCCGGAGTGATGCTTACTTTAGCGAAACCGGCTTCGAGCGAATGTTGTATTGAACTGCTGTTTGTACGCAGACTGTCCAATTGGGCGATACTTTTTTTATAATAATCGCAATCGTAGTAGGAAATCCCGACAACCTGACCGGTAGCCGGCAACGACAAACCAAGAAATACCACAATTACGATAAGGATAATTTTCTTCATTTGAATATTTTTTTTGAAAAACCTAAAAATCAAGATAAAAAGAAAAAGTTTAAGAGAGGTAAATTTTCATCTTTGCACTTCCTCCCGTGAAATCATCGGGATTGGTAATATTGGGCGAAATGTCATTTTTTGATTGTCAATTCATATTCCATTCCCTGATTGGGTTTTACGTAAAGATTTTCCACCACAAAACGAAGAACGACAGGTGTGTCTTTTTTCTTTATCTTGATTCCTGTCCTATGAATGGATTTAGGCGACAGCAAAAGCTCGCGTTCGCATTCCAACGACGGGTCATCTTTCTTCTTCAGCAGGAAAGGGATCTGCGAATTATTGCGTATCATGAAACTCACTCCATCAGGGCCTTCTTTGGCAGCAACAATCTCAACCGATGCTTCGAACAAAGCTTTGAGATATTCTTCACGACCGATCAGGATATCACCATGATACACAACTGTCCGACCGGCCAGCAACGCTTCGCGGATGGATTCTACGGATCGTTCCTTGGCAAACACCAGCGTCATCGGGCGGTGTTCCCCTTTACCGAAGTCATAATAAAGACCTGTCGGGAGATGTGAATCGGAGTTCCCAATCATGGTCAGATTCTTTTCCAGACACCATTGATGTCCTTCGGGAAAATAGTCGCGGGTGTTGACAATTTCTATACCTTGTAACAATCCCTGTTGCAACATCCGGGTATGTTCGTCAAACCACCGCGTCACGTCCGGCTGATGCCGCCACCAACCAGGATGATTCCAGAAAATGAAACCGCCTTGTTGTTTTGCCTCTTTACAGGCATCCTTGAAGTCGGGTGTTTCCAACTTGTTGGCATCTTTAATAAAAATAGCGTTAATGTGACCGGGAGGCATGCCCCGCGAAATCTCGACCCCTTTTATCAGCAACAAGTTGAGCATATCAGCATATCCTTTGGCTTTTTTGTATGCAGTATTATGATCGCCCACTACTTCCTTGTCTTTTTTCGGTTCCCCGTATATGTGGTCCGAAAGCGCAATAGCGTCCAAACCCTCACTAATGGCTTCCAATACCCGCACATCGGGTGTTACGCTACCGTCGGAATAGATGGTATGCATATGAAAATCGCACTTCAAAGTCTTGTATCCCGGAATGTCGGGAATTTCGACTTTGGTATACCGCACCTGAGCCGATAATGGTATAGCGAGACTTAGCAAGAAAAGAAAAACTGTTCTCATTGTTTTTTTCTTTGCAATTCGAGTAAAGGACGATATCCAATAACGATGATTTTCTCATTCTCAATCAATTTTTTCAATTGAGGACTGCAAAAAAACTCCAACTCTTTGATCCGTTTGGGCGCCGTGCTTGAAAGCACACGGATCTCCTCGCTTTCGGAGCTTGCATGTACGTATATTTCTGTTACACCCGGTTTTATGTTCTTAATATAATTGGTCCAGAATTCGACCACATTGTCATTTTTATAATCACTAAATTCTTCGCTGATAAAATAATCAGGGAAGACGAGACCCTTTTCTTCACATTCTTTCCGTATATTTGGAAATCCTCTTCTTTCCATTGATGCTTGTGACGCCATCCGCAACGGCAAATTAAATTCTTCGGCAAGCTGGACATATATCTTCAAGTATTCCAAGTCGTTCTGGTAGGTTCCCATATGCGAATCAATATGTGTTATGGGTATACCGCTTGCGAGCGCCTTTTGAATCTGGGCGCGTCCTTCCAGCAGAGCTTGCTGGGGATTCGATGCTGCGTACACATCACGCACACCTTTCCACATATATCCCTGCCGGTCATACAATCCCGGAACCTCTGTCCATGAAAGCAAGGGTGTCCAGCGGTGTTTAGTCCACTCCGCCGTGAGGGTCAGGTGCACCCCAAAATCTTTTTCGGGATGTTGCACTGCATAAGTTGCTATTTCACTATACCACGAACAAGGCGTCATGATAGTGGCCGTACTGATAAAGCCCTGCTCCATCCCTTTGATGGTTGCAGTATTAGCGGCATGACACATTCCGCAATCGTCATTATTTACAATCAGTATTCTGTCTGTTTTTTTATATCCTAATCTTTCGGCCAAAGTTTTCGTTTGTGCCGAAACGGTAGCCCCACTGACTACCATAGCAATTGCTAACAAAAAAGTATTTTTCATTTGTGTAAAATTATTTTCTAAGGTTTATATTTCACTGACTTCGCTGAGCTTGCAGACTCAATTCATTACGATGGATGAACTACAATATTTATGGATATTTCATTTATTCATAAAATACATTGAAAGGATTTCTTGGGATTGTTTCAAAAGTCTTTTAAAAAAATCAAATTGTTTATTATCTGAATTTTAATTGTTTTTTACCAATAACTTTTTGTCGGTGGTAACAAACATACGGGTACTTTCGGTATAATCATGGCCGGAAGGACTTTGGTAGATCAAGTCAACAAAAAAGGCTTTGTATCCGGATTTTGGATAAGGAATATCAACAACTATTTCACCCTTGCCGGCGGCATTCAAATCCTGTCCCGACCAGGGTTCATCTCTGAAATCCTGATCTTCGGACTCTGCCCCCCAGAGTTCAGCGCCTTTTAAAAGTGCAGGAGTTGTTTTTACTTTCAACATGATAACACCATCTTGTTCTTTTATGGAATAATCACAAATTGGATAATTCCCTCCAGTAATGGTTGTTTCAAAAAAAGCGCCGGTAGAAGTAAACACCTTTTTTCCATCACCCAAGTTGTGTACGGCATTGGGGACATAACAGATATAATTCTTTCCCGGAATATCATCGATATAGTTTTTTATTGCATCAACAGGCCAATACGGATCATTTGTCGCCATAAATATCATTTTAGGCATAGTCAATGACTCCCTGTACGAATATGGATCAACCATTGTCACAAGGTCCTGGCCGCCCTTACTTGTGATCTGCTGGGTAATTCCCAGATCAACATAATCCTGAATTTCTACGCTGTAATCTTTCCAGACCTCAATCTGATAATCAACACTGACAGGCATGTTGAGCACGTCAATTACTTTGGGGGCAATGGCTTTTACACGTTTGTCATTAGCACCTGTCAACCAAGTAGTCCAGCCGCGTTTTGATTCTCCCGAAACCACAAATTCTTTTATATCCCACTTCCGTTCTTTATCAGCAAACTGCTGAATCACATCCATTCCCCTGATGGCGCTTTTAGTCATGGGAAAAAGTAAAGGCCAGGTCATATCCCCATCTTTCAAATAATTATGGAATGTGTAGGAGATTAAAGCATCTTCGGTCAGGTCGTTATAGAGGGGTTGATTAGGCACCTGCCAGAGCACGGCTGTAACCGCCATACTGTTTTTCGCAATCTCACACAGCGGGATTACAAATTTATCATTCCACGAATGCAGATTGGGTTTACCATCCTTAACACTACCCCCGGCAATCAGCATAAGCGCATCAGGGTATTTTAACATGTCGGGTACTATAATTACCATTTCATGTACCCAATCAAACTCACGCCAGTGTTGCGATGTAAAGAGCACCCTGTACAAAGTAACACCATCCTGCTGGATCTTATCATTCAATTCCCATTTGAAGGAATTGTCGGAATTATTGATATATGCCTGTAGCGCCGTAGCCGGAGTAACTGGGTTTTTAGTTTCGGCACAACCGGCAAAAAAAGCACCAATGATGGAAATAAGAAATAGTAACTTCTTCATATTGAACTGTCATTAGAAAAAGCAGGAGATACTCTAAAGTATCTCCTGCCTAACATTTCTAAAATAAATTACCAAGGCTTCCCTGTTTCTTGCAAAAGCCACATTCTTGACCATGCACTGTTCTTTGTATTCCCAGGCTCAGAAAATGGTTGCGGAGTTGGTTCGAGCCTATCAATAGCAACTTCTAAATTATCCCTGTTATAGCTTAATTCTTTAGTGCCATAATAAAAACGTATGGGAGGTACCGGGTTTTTTGTTCTTGTCCCCTCTGCTAAAACGGGAAAACCTGTTCTTCTCCAGTCAAACCATGCTTCACATGCAGCAGTCCAGCTTGCTATCCATTTCTGCTCTATGATTTGCTCTAATGTCTCATTGTAGGCAATGTCAGGATGGGTAATAAAATCGTTATATCCGCTGCTTACACCCCATGTTTCTAAAGAAACTCTGATAGCTGCGTTATAATGTTCTTTGGCATCCCCGCCCCATCCGTTATAAGCTATTTCGGCAAGGCAGAATTGCATTTCGGCTGCCGACAACATTCTGGCCTTTAGCAGAGGATCGGCGGCTTTCTCATACAGCGAGCCGAGTTGTGATGCATGAGGATTGTACCTGCCTTGTCCGCCAGGCATATTCAGGTTATATACATATAATGTGCCATCCGTCCATGCCGGCGGGTAACCGATATAATCAGTATCATAATTGAGCTTGTGCTTCTGTATGCCACCGTTAGTTCTTTCCCATCTGGTACTGACACTGTCACCAATCACGCGTACTCCATCAATAATCTGATCAAATTCAACATCTTTGGTTAAATCAAGTTTTAACGGCGTCTCAACTTTGTTTGCCCACACTCCTAATCTGGGATCCTTCGCCCGTGTGGGATCATTATGAGTCGGCCACATTTTATCGATCAATGTCTGACACATTTTTCGTCTGAGATATTCGCTGTCTATGGTTTTACTAAACACAGTTGTGGTACGCCATGAATTGCCGGTAGTGGCTCCGATGCATGCATAAGCGGCATCATCGGCAGGAGTCAGAATCAGAGGATATTGTGCGGGATCGCCCAATATTTCTTTGATTCCTGTTTCGGCAATATCCCGTTCTTTGGTCGAAATTCTCAAATAATACCTTAATCTCAGCGAATTGGCAAATTTTCTCCATTTAGCAACATCACCGTTATAAAGAGGATCCTGATCGGGATTGATGATATATGCGCTCTGCGGTTGGGAGAAAAGCGTGTTCGCTTCCTTAAGCAACTCAATGACACCAATGTATATATCCCTTTGTTTGTCGTACCGCGGCTTCATAATCCCATCGTCAGCGCAAATTCCTTCAAGATAAGGCGCCGCACTGTATTTGCTCCAAAAAGGCGCATCAGCCGGCGAATCGCTCCAAAAAGGCGCATCGCCCCAAAAGTCGGCAATAGCTCCAAAATTATATGCCAAAAATACTTTTGCTGCACCTTTGTAAAAGTCGTTACCTGCTTCATCTGCCTTCCGCAACATCTCTTTCGCATTTCTAAGGTTCTCGTAGAAGCCGTCCCATTCATTGGCCGTCCAGTCATAAGCATTTACTCCTCCTGCCCAGCCATCCTGTTGGATATGCTGCATCACTCCGGAAATATCTCCTAATCCTCCATAACCGTTCATCGTATTTCCGGTGCCGGTGATCACGGTGCCCAACAAAAGGCTTACGTCCGCTTGATTTGGATCGACGCCGTTGGGGTTGATGTTCATCTCGTCAAGGTCTTTACATGAAAAAAGCGAAAGACCAATCAAAAAACATGATACTATAATTGAATATTTTGTTTTCATATTACGATTACGTTAAAAAGTTAAATTTAGTTTTACCCCTATAGGCATCACCCACGGTTCGAGGTTGTATTGTTCCATTCCTTGTCGCATTTGGGTTCCCCTTTTGCCATCGGTGGATGCTTCTATCCCGAATGCCCTCTCGGGGTCTATCCCAATTTTTGCCTTTGTCCAAAGCATAATGTTCCTGCTATACACGGAAAGTGCAAGGCCTTTGATCCTGAATTGCTCCAGAAACTTTGACGGGACTCGATACGTCAGGGTTATTTCCCTGAGTTTGATATAATCGGCAGCGAATAAACTGCCCTCTGCAAAATCCCATGTATCCATGACAATATAATAACGCATCACGGTACCTTCTCCACCGAAATTTTCAGTGATCTCTCCGGTAGCACCATCCACAAACACGCCTGGAAAGAAACACCCGTCATTTACACCGGCATAAACGAATCCGCCTCTTTCTTTAGTGGGACCTCCCACAAAGTAGTTCATATTGTTCCGGAACAGGTGATCATTTTCAAAGATCCAGTTTTTCAGATCAGCGCCTGTGCGACCTTCCGGATTAACAGCAAATTCCTCATAATTACGGGTAGATCCGCCCCAATTTTTCATGCGCCGTTCCGTTTGCGAAAAGAACTGACCGCCACATCTCCAGTCGAGCGTCCAACTCAACGAAAGGTTTTTATAAGATACTGTGGAGTTAAGCCCGAGTATAAAATCAGGATTATAATTTCCTATTTTATTTTTAGTTTGCTCTATCGGAATTTCCGTATATCCACCAGTGGCATCCAGAACAGGAAAACCGTGATAGGGAGAATTCGGGTCATCTATCCTCTCTATGGCAGCGCCGTAGATATCTCCTATCTCTTCTCCCACGTAAGTCCACGCTGCTGCATTATCTTTCCAGAACTCTATTTTTTCGATGCTGGGCGCAAGTTCTTTAAGCGTTGTACGGACTCTGGTCACATTCACGTCGATATCCCACATCCAGTCGCTGGTTTTGATGGGGGTACCTCCGATGGTAAATTCCCATCCTTTGCTTTGCACCAGTCCCATGTTGATATTTGATGTGCTGGAACCGCTCGACGGAGCATTGGGTACATTTTGTATGATCTGATTTTTATTATCTACCATGAAATAAGTTCCTTCAAATCGTAACCTGTTGTCGAAAAATCCCAAGTTCGTACCAAATTCCATGGATGTTGCCAACTCCGGTTTCAGATTGGGCACCAAGATAGTACCCGATTTACTCAAACGCATGGTTGAACCCCATGGATCCAGAGAATTATACGTCGAAAGCAACTGGTACGGGCTGGTATCGCTACCCACTTGCGCCCATCCGCCTCTCAATTTGATTAAGGATATCTTTGGCCCTAAATCGACCATTTGGTTGACCAATAAACTCAAGGATGCCGATGGATAAAAGTACGACCTGTTATTCTTGGGGAGCGTGCTGCTCCAGTCGTTGCGCCCTGTCAAATCCAAGTATACCATGTCTTTCCATCCCAGATTGATAAACGCATACAGGCTCTGAACTGCTTTTTGTGACCAATCGCTGGCATATTCAAGTGCCTCCGGCTTGATATTGCTGATTTTGAAAACATTCGGAACAATCAGCCCCGCTTCTTGTTTCGCTTTATTTACCACAGAGGTGGCTTTTGTATACATCTCATTGCCTCCGGCAGAAATGGTGTAACTGAAATCGCCCACACGGTCATCCCATTTGATTAAAAAGTCAAAGTTGCGTTCATAACCCGTTGTATTCATCAGCCCATAATATCCCTTGGGTTCACGAGTCCAACCCAGTGGTATTTTCGTTTCGATCCGTTGAGAAAACAAATCCATGGTCATACGCGCCATGGCACTCAATTTAGATGTGATCTGCCACTCTAACATCACATTGCCAAACATGCGATCTCTGCTGAAACCATTTTTGATCTCATGTGCCATAAAATACGGATTGTTGGTAGTGCCCGGAATCATATTTACTACTTCGAACCCTTCTTTACCCGGGACCCAGTAATTTTCGAGTCTCCTGATATCGTAATTCACCGGGAAGTTAACCACCGCTTCCAATACATCACCGCGATTACCCGAAGGTCTGTTGTTGGCCCAATTTCTGCCGTAATTGATATTCGAACTGAGGGTTAAACTTTTGTTTACTTTTACCTGTACGGCGGTTGAGATGTTATTTCTGTGGAGATCAGTGCCGGGGATAACTCCCTTGTTGGTCATGTTGGTAACGCCTATGCGGTAGTTGATCCACTCGTTATTGTTCGAAACAGATATCGAATTGGTAGAAGTGATGCCGGTATTCACAAAATTCCTCATATTGTTCGGGTAACTGACCAACTCACTCGGAATCTGATCCCCATTGCCGTCTGTCGGACTGTCCCACTGTATGGCATAGTAACCTTTATCTAAGGGCATTCCGCTTGCAAACGACGCGCCTCTAATATCAAAAATGTGTCCTTCAGGATACATGTCGGGTGTTTCTGGCCGCGGGCCATGGGCAAACCATTTCTGTTGCTTATAAGATTTGTAAGGAACGTCAAATACAGTATTGGAACTGATATCGACGCGCATACCTTTAGAATTTTTACCCGATTTGGTAGTCACTACAACCACGCCGTTGCCGGCACGTGAACCGTATAATGCTGCAGCGCTGGGGCCTTTCAAAACAGAAATATTCTCAATGTCCTCCGGATTCAAGTCAGAAATGGCATTACCATAGTCCACTCTGTTATCCCTTCCCATTTGGGTAACATTATTCAACGAATTGGCTACGGGAACGCCGTCAATCACGAACAGGGGCTGGTTATCGCTGAAAAGCGAAGTAGCTCCGCGAATCACCATGCTTACGGAAGAACCTGTTCCACCTGTGGAGTTGATCGTTACGCCCGATACCTTTCCGGCAAGAGCATTCAGTACGTTTTCCTGGGGTACTTTTACCATATCGCTGCCACTGACTTTTCCTACAGAGTATCCGAGCGATTTTTCCTGCCGTGTGATACCCAAAGCGGTCACCACCACTTCTCCTATCTCAGTCACGTCTTCATTCAGTGTCAGATTGATGACTGTCCGGCCTTCTACGGGAACCTCCTGTGGTTTGTAGCCGATAAACGAAAAAACCAAAACAGCATTGGATGGTACGGTGATCGTATATGTCCCGTTCAAGTCCGTGACCACGCCCCGTGTCGTTCCTTTCATCACCACGCTAACACCGGGCAGCCCCAGCTCGTCAGTGTCGGAAGTAATCGTCCCTTTGATGGTAACATCCTGTTGCCCCAGAGCCGAGCTACTGTATAATATAAACATAACGAAAACAAACAATAGTTGTTTTCCTGCTAATTTAATGATATTGATATAGTTCATATTCTTATTAAGTTAATATTATTATTTATTCGGCAATAGCATCAAACGTCAGTACTACCGCATGAGTTGCTCCATTAAGAGGTATGAGCGCTGCAGCTCCAGTGAAAAATAACGCCAGTTGCATTTTCTCCGCCGTCAGCGACGTAATAATACATTTCTTGTTAAAATCCAAAAAACCTATAAATTCGTCTTTTGTAAAACTCAGGGTCATCACATCCTTGAAAGTTACATTACCCATAGTGATACCGGAAAATATGGTAAAGTCCTCTTTTTCTACAAAATTATACGTTGCGCCTTCTGCTGCAGGACATTTGGCATAACAAAAAGCTTGAAAACCACTGGTACCCACTTTTAAAAGCTCAAGGCTTTTTGCAGTAGCATATATAGATGAACCATAAGATCCGCCATTTTTGGGCAGACGTTGGTAACTTCCGTCAGCTTTGAAAAGATACACGTCTTCATACGCCCATTCCAAACCAATTTGGCTCAATATTCCTGCTGAAAGTGCAGTAGTATTGTTTTTGCCAGTTACAGGAAAATCTTCTACTGCCTCACCAAGCCTGTCGCCTTTGGAATATGACAACTTCCATTTTTTCCCGTTAGGATAAGTTTGATCACCCGCAAGCATCTGTAAGGGAGAAAGGGCCAAACTCACTTTTTTGGTGATTGGCTTTTCAATACCGGTAACCGAAAGTGTCACAAAATAGGCACCACCCTCAGTGTAGGTGTGTACTGGATCCTTTTCTGTACTGGTATTTCCATCGCCAAAATCCCAACTAAAATTACCATGATTACTCATGGCGTAAAATTCAACATCTTTACCTTCACCAACAATAGCATAATAGAAATTTGCTAGAACTGTCGGTTCACTTTCAGGTTCTTTTTCTTTACAGGATTGAAATGAAGCTAATGCACAAAAGACAAAAGCTACACATAAAAATAGATTTGATTTTTTCATATTGACTTATAGTTTAAAATTACTGATTTTTGAAATGTAAACGTTTACATTTTCAAGCCTTTTTAAAAACATAAAATTATTTCACAAGCAAACAAAATATATTTTAGATATTAATTTTTCAATAAACAGGCATCGTTAATCAAGAATGAAGCAAAACAAACGAATGGTACAGCAATGTTACTTGTCTGAATAAGTTTCTTCATTAAATCTGCAAGTAGAGGTTTATCTTTGTTTCAGAATGTAAATCCACGGAGCTTTAGTAAACCCCAGATGCGTTTTGACTATCATACGGAAATTAACCTAATCCATCACACGGTCAATACACATGGTTACAAATTTGATTTACATAACTAATAGATATACATATACCGCAGTTTAATAAAAACTTTGATCAGACTTTAGATAAGCCTGCCAACAGTAACAACAAATCATTCGCATCATTTCACAATATACAAACCTCTCCCTCTCTCACATAAAAACAATGCGATGATCTTGATCCACAAATTTTAATAATAAAAATACAAATATTGCTTAAACGTTTAAGCGACAACTTATAAAACCACTATAGCCTTTTCTCGATCTCCCTTCTTGTAGATTAAACAAAACAATTTTCCCTCTTGCCTAAAAACTTCACTCTCATTTGTATCATTAATCGATATTTTGTATAAAATCGTAGAAGCAATCGAATATGCAAATATGAATACTAAAACTTATACATCAGCCCTCATTTTGCGTGTTTAAATCCTCAAAACGCGCATTTTTTTTGAAATTATCAACTATAATAATTTCACATACACACCGGTATTCATTTATTTGCAGATTCAGTTGAACGTTGACAGGATAGTGGTGATGTTCCGTTAGTTTTAAATCATACTTTAATTACTTTTTACCAGTAACCTTTTGTCCGTGGTCACAAACATTCTTGTGCTCTTAGTGTATTCGTGGCCGGTTTTCGTCTTATACTTCAGATCAACAAAGAAAGCTTTGTATCCCGATTTAGGATAATCAATATGCACAACGATTTCTTTTTTATGGGCTGCATTCAGGTCTTCGCCCGACCAGCTATCATTTCTGAAATCCTGATCTTCCGATTCCGCATGCCACAACTCAGCACCTAACAACAAATCCGGGGTTGTTGTTACATTTAATGTAATGATATTGGATTGTTCACTGATTGAATAATCGCATAGCGAGTGGCTTTCTCCGGTAGCCGTTATTTCAAAAAATGCGCCCAACGATGCAAATGCTTTTTGTCCGTTGCCAAGATTGTGTTTTACATTGGGGACATAACAGGTAAAATTCACGCCCGGAATATCGTCAATGTAATTTTTCACTGCGTCAACAGGCCAGTATGGGTCGTTTGTACCCATAACCAACATTTTCGGCATGGTTAATGTTTTTCTGTATGAATAAGGATCTACCATTGTTACAAGATCCTGGCCACCCTTGCTTGTGATCTGTTGAGTAATTCCCAAATCAACATAATCCTGAATTTCTACGCTGTAATCCTTCCAGACCTCAATTTGGTAATCTACGCTTACAGGCATATTCAACACATCGATTACCATGGGTGCGATGGCTTTTACACGCTTATCGTTTGCGCCAGTCAGCCAGGTTGTCCATCCCCGTTTCGATTGCCCTGAAATCAGAAATTCTTTCACCTTCCATTCCAATTCCTTGTCGGTAAATTGCTGTATAGCGTCCATCGCTTTGATGGCGCTTTTGGTCATGGGGAAAAGCAATGGCCAGGTCATATCGCCGTCATTCAAATAGTTGTGCAAGGTATAGGATATTAACGCATCTTCGGAAAGACCGTTATAGAGCGGTTGATTGGGTACCTGCCAGAGTACGGCTGTAACCGCCATACTGTTTTTTGCAGTTTGAAGCATGGGCGCAATAAATTTTCGGGCCCATTGCGGTGTGTGCGGCTCTCCATCTTCTATTTCGCCTCCGGTTATATACAAAAGGGCATCATGATATTTCAATATGTCAGGAACGATGATCACCATCTCATGTTTCCACACGAATTCCCTCCATTGTTGTGAGGTAAATATCAACCGGTAAAGGGTTGCTCCTTCATTTTGGATTTTTTCAACCAGTTTCCACTTAAAGGAATTGTCGGAGTTGTTGATATAAGCTTGTAGTGCCGTTTCAGGAGTCACCGGCTTTTTGGCTCCGGTACAACCGGCAAAAAAAAGGCCACTGATGGAAATAAGAAATAGTAACTTTTTCATATTTAACTGTCTTAAAAAAAGCAGGAGATACTCTATAGTATCCCCTGCCTAACATTTCTAAAATAAATTACCAAGGCTTTCCAGTGTCTTTCAAAAGCCACATCTTAGACCAGGCGCTATTTTTACCGTCTTCTAAGTTATAATTTGTAGCGTCTAAATTTTGAATAGCCACATCTACATTATCTCCATTATAATCCAACTCATTAAGGCCATAATAAAATCTTATTGGTATTGCATTTCTTTTAACAACGGTTCCGGGTTTAAGTGCAGGCAACCCGGTTCTTCGCCAGTCAAACCAAGCTTCGGTTGCAGCGCTCCAACTGGCAATCCATTTTTGCCACATGATTTGCTCCAAGGTATTGTCATATGTTACACGAGCCACATAATCAGCATAAGAATCTCCTACACCCCATGTATCAAATGAAGCTTTGATACCGGCATAGAAGTTTTCTTCTGCAGTACCTATGGAAGGCAACCCTCTCCATGCTAACTCGGCCAGGATAAAATACATTTCGGAAGCAGACAACATTCTGGTCTTTAATAAATCACCTGTTGCATTTTTATACATGGAGCTGATATGGGATGCGTGAGGGTTAATTGGAGCCTGCGCCAGGTTAGGATTAAGATTATATGACTGGGCGTTGGCATGCCATGCCGGAGGAAGTCCAATATAATCTTTGTTCAGGTTTAAAGGAACCTTATAATTATCTTCATAGGTTTTTGCTACGCCTGTTCCAATTACGCGCTCTCCATCTATAATTTTATCAAAATCAGCAGGTTTACTGGGATCAATCACCAAAGGAGTCGCTATTTTATCAGCCCACACAGGCAGCCTGGGATCTTTCAAGTCTCTTAATAATTCCACTAATGTAGAACACATTTTCAATCGTCTCCAATTGGTTTCGTCGGCATTATATTTTGTATTACAAGGCCAGGAATCACTGCCACTACTCCCGACATAAGCAAACGCAGCATCATCCGCATGGTCAAGAGTAAGAGGATATTTATCAGGGTTGTTGATAATCTTGGCAATCCCCGCTTCTGCAATACTTGGCTCTTTATCTAGTATTCTCAAATAATACCGTAAAGCCAGAGAATTCGCAAATTTTCTCCATTTGATTACGCTTCCACCAAACAATACATCTAATGTATTATCTACAGTATATTGGCTTTGTCCCTTGGAGAGCAAGGTGTTCGCCTCTTCCAGATATGCGAGAATACCCAAATAAATATCCCTTTGTGAATCATACACAGGTTTTGCAACACCTTCTTCTCCTTTCAAGGCATCGCTAAAAGGAGCGTCTCCCCAAATATCGGCGATTATCCCAAAGTTGTATGCTTTAAACACTAACGCGGCTCCTTCATAAAATTCAAGTCCCATATTATGGGCCTTTTGACGCATTTCTTCGGCATTCCGGAGATTTCCATAATAATCATCCCAATTCTGGGAAGTAGTCCAGTCATAAGAGTTATGTCCACTGGCCCAACCATCCTTTTGGGTATGTTGCATGACTCCTGCAATATCCCCAAAACCTAAACCTAATACTCTGGTACCCGTTTCAGTTATAACAGTGCCAAGTAAAAATTTGGGGTTTGTTTTAGCCGGATCTATACCATTGGGATTGATATTTATTTCATCTAAATCTTTACATGAATAAAAAGAAAAGCCCGTCAAAAAAAGTATCAGAATTATATGTAAATTATATGTTTTCATCATCTTTATTTTTAAAAAGTAACATTTAATTTAAAACCGATCGGAAAAACCCAAGGCTCAACATTATACCTTTCGATACCCTGTTTCATCTGGATTCCCCGTCTACCTTCAGTAGATGCTTCCGGTTGGAAAGCCCGTTCAGGATCAACTCCGATCCCAGCTTTGGTCCACAACATGATATTACGACTATAAACAGATACTGCCATGCCTTTTATCCCTTTGATCTTGTTGAGAAACTTGCTGGGTAACTGATAGGTTAACGAAATTTCACGAAGTTTTACATAATCTGCATCAAATGTAGATGGTTTTCCAAACTCCCAGGGATAAGATCCGATATAAGGTTGAATTAAGGTAGTACCTTCTTCACCCAGGTTTTCCTTATAGGTAACATTGCCTTGATCGTCAGTTATAGCAATTACACCCGGCACAAAACACCCGTCATTTACAGGTGTACCCCCATAGCTTTCACGGAATCCTCCATATTCCACGGTAGGACCGCCCACCACATGAAATCCGTTCTTAATTAGGTCATCTTCATTGGCTACTAACCAATTCTTCAATTCCTCGCCTGTCCTTCCGCCCGGATGGATCAACCTGTCCAAATGCGTTTGAGAAGATCCGTCTTCGGCCATATAACGTTCTGTTTGCGACACAAACTGACCACCATTTCTCCAATCAATGGTCCAGTTTAGTGAAAAGTTTTTATAGGATAAAGTGGACTGAAAGCCCAAGATAAACTTGGGATTATAATTTCCTATTCTGTTTTTTGTACTTTCCATTTTTGTTTCCTGCCATTCATATGCGTCAGAGCTTATAATCGGATAACCATAATAAGGTGAATTTGTGTCCGTCACTATAAGCATCTCAGCATCGTAAATATCCCCTATTTCATCGCCGACATATGACCATGCACCACATTTTGCATCTTCCCAAAATTGAATTTTGTCAACATTCGGAGCTATTTCTTTCAAAATTGTTCGGTTTCTCGTAATATTAATACTGACATCCCACATCCAGCTTTGATTTCTTACAGGTACACCTCCGACCGTAAATTCCCAGCCCTTGCTTTTAATCAAACCGGCATTAATATTTGCCGATGTATAACCACTGGACCCAGCCTGCTTAACATTAGGTATAATTTGATTTTTATTTTCAATTTCATAATATGTCCCTTCAAATCTTAATCTGTGGTCAAAAAACCCCAAATCTGTACCGAATTCTATCGAAGTTGCAATCTCGGGCTTCAAAGTGGGGGATAATAATTCGCCTTTCTTATTCAACCGGACAGCATCACCCCATTGTCCGCTATTACCATATGTGGCAATCAATTGATACGGACTGGTATCGTTACCTACTTGAGCCCATCCGCCTCTAAGCTTGACTAATGAAACCCGGTCTCCCATATTGATCATTTGATCGATCAACAGGCTTAAGGATGCAGAAGGATAAAAATAAGACCTGTCGTTTGGGGGAAGGGTACTTGTCCAGTCATTCCGGGCTGTCAAATCAAGGTAAACCATATCTCTCCATCCAAGATTGGCAAAAGCATACACGCTTCGAATAACCTTCTCAGACCAATTACTATTATAAACAAGATTGCCCGACACAATATTGTCAATAGTAAACAGGTTTGGAATAACCAATCCCGATCCCCCCTTTTTAGAAGAATTTGAAAAAGAGGTAGCTTTCGCATACATCATATTGCCGCCTGCAGAAACGACAAAGCTAAAATCATTCAAACGTTTGGAATATTTTGCCAAAAAATCAATGTTCCGTTCATAATTTGAGGTGTTCTGAAGGCCATAAAAACCATTAATTTCCTTTGTATACCCACTTGATATTTTTCCTTCGCGCCTTTCAGAAAACTTATCCATGGAGAAACGTCCCATCAGGCTGATATCGGAAAAGATTTGCCATTCCAGCATTAAGTTACCAAAAATCCTGTCCCTGTCAAAACTATTATTTACTTCATGTGCCAAATAGTAGGGGTTATTGTATTGTTCCACATCAGGCACTCTTTGTACCAGCCCTTCATTCCCCGGCTCCCAATACTGCTCTAAATCCCTGATATCGGTATTTTGCGGAACAGCATATGCCCATTGTAACGGGTTAGTACCCCGATTGCCCGAAGGCCGATTATTTGACCAATTCTGACTATAATTGATATTCGAACTAAGCGTTATATTGTCTGCCATTTTCAGAGATGTAGCTGCAGAAACATTGTTCCTGTACAAATCCGAATTGGGAACAATCCCTCTGTTGATCATATTGGTTACGCCAATCCTGTAATTGTACCGTTCAGTATTATTCGAAACAGACGCCGAATTGGTGGTAGTAATTCCGGTTTGTACAAAATTGGCCACATTGTTGGGATGCGACACCAATTCTGTAGGTATTTGAGATCCGTTTGCATCAAGAGGACTATTCCATTGAATGGCATAATATCCTTTATCCAGTTCAATACCACAACCTGCAGCCAGCTTTGGATCTATATTCATGACGTATCCATCAGGAAAATCGCTTGGCACATAGGAAAAATAACCATTGGCAAATTTTTTCTGGATGTTATAATATCGATATGGAACATCAAATACGGTATTTGAACTGACATCAACCTGTAATCCTTTGTTTTTCTTTCCGGATTTTGTGGTAATCACCACAACTCCGTTCCCTGCGCGTGAACCATATAGGGCAGCTGCACTGGGGCCTTTCAATACCGATACGCTTTCGATATCTTCCGAATTCAAATCGGACATCGCATTTCCAAAATCGACACGATTATCAGATCCGAACTCAGTAACATTATTTAATGTATTGGAAATAGGAACCCCATCAACAACAAACAATGGTTGATTGTCATTACTTAATGATTTAGCCCCACGTATGACCATACTCACAGAAGAACCTGTACCTCCGGTAGAATTAATCTGGACGCCCGATACCTTGCCCGAAAGTGAATTCAGTGCATTTTCCTGTACCACCCTAACCATATCCGACCCGCTTACTTTCCCAACAGAGTAGCCAAGCGATTTTTCCTGGCGGCTAATCCCCAAAGCGGTTACCACTACTTCTTCCAACGCCGTAACATCTTCAATTAAGACTAAATCAATCGTACGTCTTTCGCCTACGACTATTTCCTGAGTTTGAAAACCAATAAAAGAAAAAATCAAGGTTACATCACCTGAAGGCACATCCAATGTATAATCTCCGTTCAAACCGGTAACAGTCCCTTTCGAAGTACCCTTTATCACAACGCTGACACCTGGTAATCCGTCTTTTTCGGTATCGGCAGTAACTTTACCTTTAATTGTAAAACCCTGCTGTACACTTACATTTTCTGAACCTGCCAAAGCAATGCCTAAAAACAAAGTAGAAACCAGCAAAAGAGACAATACCCTTTTCGTATTTTTTCCAATCATGTATAAGTATTTCATGTATCTTGTTTTTAATAATTGATTAATCATAATATGTCTTTCTATTTTATTGCCTCAAATGTAAAAACAGCCGCATGAGTTGGCTTGCTATAATGTTCGCCTGTGGATGTTGCAAGAAACATAGCAACCAGCATCTTTTCAGGGGATAATTCTAAAATAATATAATCCCGGGTAAAATCCAGCAATCCAAAAAACTCTCCATCTGCAACGTTGAAATGTATTACATTCTTATAGGTCCTATCGGTAACCGTTTTACCATCCGCGCTAACAGTTGGAATAGAAAAATCACCTTCTTTAAAAGTAAATGCTGCATTTTCCTTTGATGGATAAGTAACGTAACTCAAACCATAAGTTTTCGAGTTACCTTTTTTTATTTCCAACTTACTAAGTGTTGCAAATACAAGACCGGAAAATGCGCCACCGCCTTTTGCTACACGTTGGAAACTACCATCGCTTTTAAAAAGAAATTCATCAGCATAAGCCTCCACCATTCCCAAAAAAGCCCCCAATGCTCCCTCAGGAATTGGTTGAACAGAAGTAAAATTATCATCTGCATACGCAAGGCGGTCATTTTTAGAATGGCTAGAACTTATTTTCCATTTTTTTCCGTCGGGGTAAGTGTTGTCACCTGCAAGCATCTGGAGATTTGAAAGTGCCAAGGCTACACTCTTGGTAATTTGTTTTGTCTCCCCATTGCCGGTTACCTTAAGTGTCACAGAGTAGGTACCACCTTCATCATAAATGTGGACCGGATTTCGATCATTACTGGTATTTCCATCGCCGAAATCCCATAAAAAGGAATCTCCAAAGTTAATCATGGGAGTAAAAGCCGCTTGTTTCCCAGCAACACTAGAAAAGAAATTCAATGTCTCAGTTGGCTCACTCTTAGGCTCTTTCTCCTTACAGGATTGAAATGAAGCGAATGCACAAAAGACAAAAGCTACACATAAAAATAGATTTGATTTTTTCATATTGACTATAGTTTAAAATTACTAATTTTTGAAATGTAAACATTTACATTTCAGGCTTTTTTAAAAGCATAAAATTATTTCACAAGCAAAAAAAGCTTTATTTTAGACATTCATTTTTCAATAACCAGATATCATTAATTGTGAATCAAGAATGAAGCAAAACAAATGAATGTTGCAGTAATATGCTACTTATAAATTTCTTCATTTCCGGTACGCTATTAATATATTTTGATAAATATCATATGTTTGACAAATTTTTGGCAAATTCACCAACATTGACAACAAATCATTCATTTCACATTCACAATATACAAAACACCTTTCTCTATATCAGATAAAACATGCAACAAGATTGACTTGCAGACT
This sequence comes from Bacteroidales bacterium, assembly GCA_031551645.1. Taxonomy (GTDB): domain Bacteria; phylum Bacteroidota; class Bacteroidia; order Bacteroidales; family UBA4181; genus JAIRLS01. The sequence continues at coordinate 43,896 of JAVBNI010000087.1, forward strand.
TTAATAAAAACACACAAATCGCTTAAACGTTTAAGCGATGGCGTAATAAAATTTATATCCCTTTCTCAATCACATCCCTCCTTTTAGATTAAATAAAACAACTATTTTTCCTCTTTAAAATTATTAGAGCCATAAAAATCCTACACTCAATTTATGTAATTAAATCATCATTTTGTATAAAACTGCAGAAGTCATATTAACTCTAATATGCAAAGTTAAATACTAAAATTGTATTTTTGCCCTCATTTTACGTATTTAAACCCTCAAAATGCGTATTTTTTTTGATTTTAAGCTGCAATACCTTGGCGTACTCTGCTTATTTTCAGCGATTTTATGGGAATTAAATTAACGCAACTTTTCCGCTTTTAAATCCGATAATCTATACAGATTATTAACAACACAAAAATGTAGCTATAAGATATGGTGTCACTAAAATTCTCAGACATTTATAAATTTTGCAACTATCTCTATTGCTTCCTCTTGTGCCTTTTCAAGTTGATCATTGATGAGAATATAATCGAACTGCGGAGCAAATGCTAATTCGTGTTCTGCTTTGGCTATACGTTGACGGATTTTATCTTCGCTGTCGGTGGAACGTGCAATCAAACGGCGTTCCAATTCCTCGACTGATGGTGGTTCGACAAAAATGGATAAAGCCTGTTCTCCGAATTGTTTCTTTAGAGCCAGCCCGCCTTTTACATCCACATCAAACAGAACGTGACGGCCTTCCGACCAAATACGTTCTACTTCGCTGCGTAAAGTTCCATAATAACTGCCTTCATATACTTCTTCCCACTCGACAAAGTCTTCTTTGTCGATATGCGTATGGAATTCGGGAACGGTCATGAAATAATAATCACGTCCGTCTGTTTCACCTTGTCGGATAGCACGGGTACAAGCCGATATGGAAAATGAAAGGGGTAATCCGCTTTGTAAAACATGCTTCACCAAAGTCGTTTTACCGGCACCTGATGGCGCCGAAAAAATGATCAATTTACCCATAAGGTCACAAGATATTCAAGATCTGCTCCTTTATCTTTTCCAACTCGTCTTTCATTTGTATCACCGTTTGCTGCATATCTGCATTATTAGCCTTGGAACCAATGGTATTGATTTCGCGACCTATTTCCTGGGCAATGAAACCGAGCTTTTTTCCCACTCCGCCGTTATCGCGCATGGTCGACATAAAATAAGAACAATGGTTGCGCAGCCGCACTTTTTCTTCATTAATATCTATCTTTTCGAGGTAGTAAATCAATTCCTGTTCGAAACGATTCTGATCAATCGTATTTTCACCGACGTACTCGGCCAGATTCTGACGCAAACGGGTTTTGATAACCTCCATGCGTGGTGCCTCAAACTTTTCGATTTCATCGATATATGATTCTATCAAGCCGATACGTGCAGCTATATCTTCGGCCAACGCTTTACCTTCCTGTTTCCTGAAATTATTGACCTGTTCCAATGCCTGGCGTATCCCTTCGAGCAGCATTGCCCACTCTTCCTCTTCCAGTTCCGGGCGATCGGACTTCAGTACATCGGGCATACGTATGATGGAAGCCAGAATGTCTGACGGTAATGGAATGTTGTTTCGTTTAGCAATATCGGACAATTGCGCATAATAACTTTTGACAGCTGTCTCGTTAAATTGGCTCATTACACCCTCCACACTCTCTTCTATCGAGACATACAGCTCAATTTTTCCACGTTGTAACTGGGTAGTCAACTCATTGCGCAGATCCAATTCCCTTTCTTTGTATGTGTTGGGTATTTTAACTATTAAATCGGCCTGTTTGCTATTTAAAGTTTTAATCTCAATAATAATCTTCCGTCGGTCATTTACACATTCGGCTTTGCCGAACCCTGTCATCGATTTAATCATTATCAGTCTATTTTGATCATTCTCATTAACTATAACCCTTGTCTTAATTACCGGCAATCGGCACATCGACAATCAACTACCTTCACCATAACCTGCATGGTCAGTGCAACAAGGAAATCGTAAAAATATATAAAATATTCCGATCTTTGTTAAGTGAATGGATATTTTTTGTACCTTTATCCCCTTGCTTGTTATCCCAAATTGTCTTGAAAAAATACATTATCTATATCATTTTTGTATTTGCAGGATTGCAGCAGTTATCCGCCCAGGAAGTACTGGTGCAATGGACGGGAGTTGTCCGTAACGATTTGCTGGAACCAATACCTTTTGCACATATCATCGTGAAAAAAGATTTCCGCGGGACTGTGAGCGATCCCCAGGGAATGTTCACCATTATCACGTATCCAAATGATACGTTGTTGATTTCATGTGTTGGGTATAAAGCCCGTAAAATCCCAGTCCCCTACGTCTCTGCAGCCGATTCGAAACATTACATTAAAGACATTGTTCTGGAAGAGGACACCATCATGTTGAGCGAGGTGGTCATTTTCCCATGGAAGACGTATAAGGAATTTAAGGATGCTTTTATGTCGCTCGATTTGCCAGAGGACGACATGCAACGTGCTTACCGCAACATTGCGATAATACAGGAACAGATATATAACGCCGCCATGAATCGTTCGGCTACTCCGACATCCAATTTCCGCGATGTGATGGCCAGTAAGCACAACCGGATGATGAACTACGGGCATATGTACCCGACTTATTCGATAACTAATCCTCTTGCGTGGGCGCAATTTTTCCAGGCTATACGAAACGGTGAATTCAAAAAGAAAGAAAGCAGCAGCACCCGGAAAAATCCGTCTACTGTCAAAGAAATAATGAAGGATCAGAATGAATAAGATTGTTGTTTTTGGCCCGGGGCCGGGCTTTAAAGGCGGCATAGCTAATTACAGCATCTCACTGGCAAAAGCTTTTGCCGGAATCGAAGAAACGACGGAAACGCACATGGTTTCGTGGATCAATCAATATCCGTTCTTTATTCCACATGATTTTATTGATGACAAAAGCCAATCAGACTTGTTGGAAAAAAGTGGCGTAACCGTGCATTACACCATGAATTACAATCGTTTTTTTTCATGGCAGAAAACTTACCAGACTATAGCTGAAATTAATCCCGATTTTATTGTCTTCCAATGGTCAAATCCAATACAGGCATTCCCGATAGGTTATTTGATCCGTCAAATAAAGGCCAATACCGGTATCCGGGTAATTGCCGACCTGCATTTCGGGAACCGCAGAGAATATGCCAAGACTGTAAAACTGTTAACCAGTTACGCCATCAAATATGCTGACGCATATGTAGTTCATTCATATAAAACAGCTTTTGAGGTCAAGGAATTATTTCCCGATACAACCTTCGATCTTATAGAAGGCTCGGATACCAGACGTGAATACAAGGGCAAGCCGATACAGAAGTTGTATCATCCTATTTACGATATGTACACGCCGGATTCGACTTTCGATGTGGCATTGCAAAAAAAACAACTTCATCTGCGTAAATTCGTGTTTTTGTTCTTCGGATTTATTGTCAAATACAAAGGTTTGCACAATGCCATTTCTGCCTTTGCCGAGTTGGTGAAGACACGCGATGATGTATCGCTGCTGATCGTTGGCGAATCGTCGTGGCAAGCCGAAAAACAATCAAAACGAAAACGCTTCAAGCGACTTTTCAGCAGGCATTTGCGTGCCCAGTTCGTAAGCAAACGTGAAGACGAGATCAACTATCATCCGTTGGACATGATCGACCAATTGGGTATTCGTGATTATGTTACAGTAGTCAACGAATTTGTTCCCAACGAAGATGTACATAAATATTTCCAGGTAAGTGACGCCAGTGTGTTGTTCTACGAATCAGCAACAGCATCGGGAGTTGAGTCCATAGCTTATAATTTCAAGATCCCGATAGTAGCAACCCGTGTCGGCCATTTTCCCGAATCGGTAAAAGAAGGTATTACCGGTTATTTAGCCAACCCCGACGACATATCTTCCATGACCGAAGCTATGATGAACATTATAGAGCAACCTATTCCTCCCGAAGATATCGAAGAAGTATCCAAAAACATGAGCTGGGAAAACTATGCCAAATCGATACGTAACATGGCTGGCTCGATACGACAATAGGATACGCTAATTATTCATTCCTAAACATATCATTCAATGAGATCAAAACTCGTTTCTTTTATCTTACTTATCAATATCTTTTTTCATTGCACAGCACAAGATGCATTCAGTCCCGAACAACGTGCCGGTTGGTTAAAAAAAGCAGAAGCATTTAAACCCCGGTTGACGGAAACGATTAAAACCCCGCAACGGCTTGTTAAACTTGAGAAAAATCCCCAGGCATTCCAGGGATGGCAGGCAGTAGACGCTGGCCCGGTAAGTAATTTCTATTCCGGTTCGTTTAAAAAACAACCCGGAACAGTGGTCGATTTCGGCGAACATCTTACCGGACATTTTTCCTGTCGCTTTGTGCTGAATAGTAAAAACGATTCGGATGCTCCTACACGGGTAAAATTCACATTCGGAGAGGTACCTGCCGAACTGGCGACACCATTTGATCCCTATCCCGGCGGCCTGAGTCGTGCCTGGCTACAGGACGAAATCGTCACCATGGATTATATCCCCAATGAGATTACCATACCCCGGAGGTTATCATTCCGGTATGTGAAAATAGAATTATTGGGCGCATCTTCTTTCGATTTCAGGCTATCCGAGATGAGTGTCAAAGCTGTGACATCGGTAACCAATCAAGCGTCGCCGCTTCCTGCCGGTACACCGCAAATCATTGCCGATATTGATCGTGTAGGCTTAACGACGCTCAAAGAGTGTATGCAGACAGTATACGAAGACGGCCCCAAACGCGACCTGAGGCTTTGGATTGGTGACCTCTATTTAGAAGCATTGGCAAACACCTATTCGTACAAAAATCACGACTTGACCAAACGATGCTTATACTTGTTAGCGGGCTTGGCTGCTCCCAGCGGGTTATTGCATGCCGCAGTATTTGAGGTGCCCGAACCTCATCCGCAAACAGGACAACATATCCTGGATTATGCATTGCTGTGGAATGTTGCATTGCTGGATTACCTGAAGACAACAGGCGACCGTGAAACAGCGCTTGATTTGTGGCCGGTAGCAGCCAAGCAGGTTGAAATTGCAAAAACATACATTGGCGAAAATTTTCTTTACAACGGAAAACCGATCTGGATATTTTTTGATTGGCGCGAAGGTTTTAATACACAGGCTCCCTTGCAAGGTTTGTTTGTAAAGACATTCAAGGAAACATATGAATTGGCCAAGATGCTCGGCAAGGAAAAAGAAGTAGCGGATCTTCCCAAATACACAGACAAATTGGCGAAAGCAGCACGTAAAAACCTTTACGACAGCAAACGGGGAATTGTTGTCAGCGGGCCTGATAAACAAATCTCATATTTATCGCAAGTATGGATGACTCTGGGAGGGGTACTGAACAAACAGGAATCACAAAAAGCATTAAAGACGGTCATGGCCATGAAGGATGCTGTGTATCCGGGTTCGCCCTATGGCACGCATTACCTGATCGATGCTTTGATCGCCTGCGGGATGGAACGGGAAGCGAAAGATTATCTGGTAAATTATTGGGGTGGTATGGTGAAAAAAGGCGCTGATACTTTCTGGGAAGTTTACGACCCGAACGATGATCTTCTTTCGCCTTATCATTTTTTCCCTATCAACAGTTATTGTCATGCATGGAGCTGTACTCCGGTGTATTTTATTAGAAAATATCCCGAAATATTCCAAAAATAAGACACGCATATATTCCGTTATGTAAGATCTATTTTTCAGACAAATAACCAAAAACAATATGATGATGAACAGACGTAACTTTGTGAAAAAAGCTGGAATAGGAACAGCTGCTTCAATGGGTTTGGGCACGATTGTTTCTTCGACAGCTTGTAGTGGCATGCAGGAAAAAGCCAGCGATGCCCGTGACGGACAGGTACTTTTTATCGGCGAAAATATTGCCGTTGCCGATACAATTTACGGGAAAGTGAAAGGATATGTCATGAATGGCATCCAGACTTTCCTGGGAATACCTTATGGCGCTGACACATCGAAAAAAAACCGGTTTATGGCGCCGCAAAAACCCGAACCATGGACAGATATTCGTCCGGCTGTGTTTTATGGCGATACTGCACCACAAATCATGGACAACCGTTTTCCCAACCGTTACAGTACTTTTGTCGACCACTGGAACTACTATGATGTAAGTGAGAATTGCCTGATGTTGAACATCTGGACTCCGGCCATAGCCGACGGGGGTAAACGCCCTGTATTGGTTTGGCTGCACGGCGGAGGATTCACCAATGGTAACGGCATTGAACATGATGGCTACCATGGCGAGAACATCAGCCGTTATGGTAATATCGTATATTGTTCTATCAACCATCGTTTGGGGCCAATCGGATTCTCAGATCTTTCAGGCGTTGGCGGCGAAAAATACAAGGATTCGGGCAATGTAGGAATGCTGGACATTGTAGCTGCTCTGGAATGGATAAAGGACAATATTGCCAATTTTGGCGGCGATCCCGGCAATGTGACCGTGATTGGGCAATCGGGTGGCGGAGCCAAGGTATGTGCTGTAGCAGCCATGCCATCTGTAAAAGGGTTGTTGCACAAAGGCGTTTCGCTCAGCGGCTCGATGGTCGAGGCACAAAGCCAGGATAATTCTCGTTTGCTGGGAAGCTATATTCTTAAGGAAGCAGGGTTGAAAAATATCGAAGTTGACAAACTGCAGGAAATTCCCTGGCGGGAATATTTGGACATTGCATACCGGGCGCTTAGCAAGTTCAATAATGAAAATCCTGCGACAGGACAAGTGCGGAGAGGATTTGCACCGGTAGCAGATGGGATTCATATTCCGAAAGGTATTTTCTATTCGGGACAATCCGACTCACCCAATATCCCGATGATCTTTTGCACAACTTTTCATGAATGGAACCCCGACCGGGATGATGCTTCCCTCGAACAGATCACCCTAGAAGGAGTAACAGAAAAGATAAAAGGGCGCTTTGGCGATAAAGCTGCCGGCATTGTGGATGCGTATGCAAAGAATTTTCCCGACCTACGTCCCATTGAATTATGGGCCATGATCGTGTCCAACCGGCAGGCTGTGGTAAAATCGGCCAATGCAAAATTGAAACAAAGATCGCAGGTTTATATGGCCTGGTTTGGATGGCAGTCGCCTTTGTTCGATAACCGGATGCGTGCTTTCCACTGTTCAGATATCTGTTTCTGGTTTGCCAATACCGATCGTATGGTGACACATACCGGCGGAGGCGCACGCCCCAGAAGATTATCGGTAAAAATGGCAGACGCATTGCTTCATTTCATGCGTAATGGCGATCCTAATTCCGGTTCGTTACCTCAATGGCCCCGGTATACCGAAGATAATGGCGAAATCATGGTATTGAATGACGAATGTTCCGTGCAAAATGATCCCGACCGGGAAGCACGTAAATCTTTTGTATAGAGAAAACAACGAAGTAGAATAAATATGACAAAAAGAATTTTCATTTGCTTGCTGGCAGTTATTTTAAATCAAATAATTATGGCTCAAAGTTTGGAAAAGATGCAGTGGTTCAATGAACCTGAGATGTGGGAGATAAAAAACAACACACTAAACATATTTGTAACTCCGCAAAGTGATTACTGGCGCATATCGCATTACGGATTCACGGTAGACGACGCTCCGTTCTACTATGCCACTTACGGGGGCGAATTTGAAGCAAAAGTAAAGATTACAGGCGAATATAAAGAGCGTTTCGATCAAATGGGGTTGATGCTTCGTGTTGATCACGAAAATTGGATAAAAGCAGGGATAGAATACGTAGACGGAAAATATAACCTAAGCGCTGTAGTGACACACAAAACAAGCGACTGGAGTGTTATTTCCTTAGATAAGACTCTTCCTTTTGTATGGATAAAAGCAATAAGGAGACTTGATGCAGTTGAGATATTCTATTCTTATGATGACAAGACTTATACGATGATGCGCAATGCACATCTTCAGGATAATATTCCTGTGATGGTCGGACTGATGGCTGCATCGCCGGACGGCAAGGGGTTTAATGCCAAATTCGAGAATTTCAAGGTAACCCACCTTCCCGACTTGAGACGGTTGCAGTGGCTGAAAAACAACAAGGAATAAATCTGCGAAATTCCATTAAGTAACGTGTAAAAAATAAGTTGGTCATTGCAATTGACCTATTAGGTTTTAATGTCATTTACTTAAGCCGCATTATTCTGTCTTCACCCCTTAAACTTAGCGAAGCAGTCTCACAGAGTGGCGATGTGTCCGCCATTATCGTGGCGATGTGTCAACCATTATAAGGGAAGAGTGTCTCCCATTATAATGGCGAAATCGCCGACAGTCGTTAAGTAAACGACATTGTATTAGGTTTTCAAAACCTGATAGAATGCTTATTATACAAAATGTCAGTGACAACAGGCGAAGTGCCTGTTTGTTACCTGTTAATGCTATTATTAAAAAGAACTGTGCGTTTTTGCCGGTTCAAATCTTTCTGCGATCATTTCTGCGATGGTTTCACCAATAGCCAATGATGCGGTAGCAGCCGGCGAAGGTGCATTCAGAATATTGATCATTAATTTGTCCTGATCGATCAGGAAGTCGTCGATTAATTTGCCATCACGCGTACAGGCTTGTGCACGAACTCCGGCACCACCCGGTACCAGGTCGTTTTTTTGTATTCCGGGGGATAATTTTTGCAATGCACGGGTAAATGCCTTTTTGTTATAACTGCGATAAAATTCGCCCAATCCTACGCGCCAGTATTTCCACATCACTTTCATAAATCCCGGCCAGAACAACGAGCCCATTGTCTCGCCAACAGAAATATCCGATTTTTTATATCCTTCACGTTTGAATGCAAAAACGGCATTAGGTCCGGCTTCGATACCTCCAGTGATACGACGGGTATAATGTACGCCCAGGAATGGGAATGCCGGATCGGGAACAGGGTACACCAGATTATTGATCAGGTGGTGTTTGTCTTTAGCCAATTCGTAATACTCTCCCCGGAATGGGATGATACGTACATCCGGTTTCATACCGCCCATGATAGCTATTTTATCACAATACAACCCGGCTGTATTAACCACCAGCTTGGTTTCGAACGTTGCGTTGGCCGTTACCACTTCGCTCCAGTCTTCATGACGTTTGATCGCAATTACGCGATGATCGGTGTGTATTTCTCCTCCATATCGGTTGACAAATATAGAGGCATATTTTTCGCTTACTGTCTTGTAGTCAACTATCCCGGTGTAGGGGACCCAAATTCCGGCCACTCCGGTAATACTCGATTCGTAATCCTTGATTTCAGCGGCGGTAATCATTTTATTCCGCGTCAAACCATTTTCAAGTCCTCTTTGATAAAGGCTTTCTAATCGCGGTAGTTCTTCTTTTGAAGTAGCAACAACAATTTTACCGCACAATTCGTATGGAATATTTTCCGCGTCGCAGAACTCGATCAATTTACTATAACCTTTCAGGCAATTGGTCGCTTTCAAACTTCCGGGTTTGTAGTAAAGTCCCGAATGGATCACACCGCTGTTGTTGCCGGTTTGATGTGCCGCCAATGTCTTTTCTTTTTCCAGAAGAACAACCTTCAATTCCGGATTACTCTTTTTCAGTTGCATGGCTGTTGCGAGTCCAACGATGCCACCACCAATAATTACTATGTCGTATTTCATCAAAAATGCCTTTATGTCCTTGTAGGTGTTTCTATTTGACTGTTTGCAATATCCTGTCGATTCTCCTTATTACTTCTTCCTTGCCCAGCATATTGGCTATAACCTGTAGATCGGGTCCAAAAGTTCCACCCACCAGGGCGATACGGAGTGGGATCATCACTTGTCCCATACCCAAACCTTTTTCTTCCGAATAGGCCTGTAATGAATCGTGAATATGTTCTTCCGAAAAGTCGGCCAAACCATTCAGAATATTCTTTACATCCTGCATAATAGCCGGAGTATTTTCCTTCCAGCGTTTCTTTATGACTGCTTCATCGTAACTTTCGGGTGCAATAAAGAAGAACGAAGCCTGATCCCAGATTTCAGAAACAAAATTAACACGTTCTTTTACTAAGCCGCATACTTTGGCAACATATGTAAAACCGGATGATATGCTTTTATTTTCCAATACCTTGGAGAATAATTCAGCAAGTTCTTCATCGGATTTTGCAACAAGATATTCGTGGTTGAACCAGTGCGCTTTCTTAAGGTCAAATTTAGCCCCCGATTTACTGATACGATCCAACGAAAAAAGTTCAATGAGCTGACTCATGTCAAAAAGTTCCTGCTCTGTTCCGGGATTCCAACCCAATAAAGCAAGCATGTTGATCACAGCTTCGGGGAAATAACCATTTTCGCGATATCCGGATGATATTTCTTTTGTTGCAGGATCAGTCCATTGGAGCGGAAACACAGGAAATCCAAGCCTGTCGCCGTCACGCTTACTGAGCTTGCCATTTCCGTCCGGTTTAAGAAGCAAAGGCAAATGGGCAAAACGCGGCATGGTATCCTCCCAGCCAAAGGCCTTATACAGCAAGACATGAAGCGGTGCGGAAGGTAGCCATTCTTCCCCCCGGATCACGTGGGTAATTTCCATCGTATGGTCATCCACAATGTTTGCCAAATGATAGGTTGGCATACCATCGGACTTAAACAACACTTTATCATCCAGCAAACTGGAATTAACCACCACTTCGCCACGAATCAAGTCGTCAACATGAATTTCGGTATCGGCAGGGAATTTGAAACGTACCACATACGGCATCCCGTCATTGAGACGTTGCTGAACTTCTTCGACAGACAGGGTAAGCGAATTGCACATGGCATCACGTGTAGAAGCATCGTACTGGAATGTTTTCTTTTCCTGTTCGTATTCTTTTCTTTTCGCTTCCAGGTCTTCCGGCGTATCGAATGCATAATAAGCCCAACCACCATTGATCAACTGGCCAGCATATTCGCGATACATCGGTTTACGATCCGACTGACGATAGGGAGCATATTTGCCGCCTACGTGCACTCCTTCGTCAAATTCGATGCCCAGCCAGGTGAGCGCTTCGATGATATATTCTTCCGCGCCCGGAACAAAACGGGTCTGATCCGTATCCTCGATCCGGAGGATCATGCTGCCGCCATGTTGTCTGGCAAACAGATAATTATATAATGCCGTACGGACTCCGCCAATATGTAATGGTCCGGTGGGGCTGGGTGCAAAACGCACACGTATCTTTCCTTCCATTTTTGATTAATTTCAAGCTACATATTAGAACTTTCCAACTTGCAACCTGTAACTTTCCAACTTTCAATTTAATATTTATACATTCGCAACCCGGATCACATCTGCAAAGACGCCTGCAGCCGTCACTTCGGCTCCTGCGCCATACCCTTTGATCACCATGGGCTGTTCGAAATAGCGGGCTGTGGTCAGCATGATGATATTATTGCTTCCTTCCAGCTCGTATGACGGATGTTTGCTGTCCACACTTTGCAGCCCGATAGACAGTTTTCCATTGTCGAGCGTGGCAATGAAACGCCATTTTTTGTTTTGGGCGGCAAGTTCCTTACGACGGGCTTCAAAATCGGCATCAAGAGCTTCCACTTTTTTCCAAAAATCGTCCAAACTACCTTCAAAACAATCTTCCGGCAGGAAAGTATGTACCTCAATGTCCTTTTTTTCGATGGGATAACCTGATTCTCGAGCAAGGATAATTAATTTGCGTACCACATCAGTACCACTGAGATCCAATCGCGGATCGGGTTCCGAGAACCCTTTTTCCTTGGCCAGCCGGATAGCTTTACTCATCGGTACATCTTCACTCAATACATTGAAAATAAAATTAAGCGTACCCGAAACTACTGCATCGATTTTCAATATTTTGTCACCACTTCGTATCAGGTCGGTAATTGTATTGATTACCGGAAGACCTGCACCTACGTTCGTCTCGAAAGTAAAACGAACGCCATGTTCCTTGGCATTTTCTTTCAACGACTTGTACAAACTATATTCCGACGAACATGCGATTTTATTTGCAGTCACCACCGAAATGTAATGTTCAAACAATCTGCCATATGAAGAAGCGACCACCTCGTTGCCGGTACAATCAATAAATACGCTGTTGCGCATGTTCAATTCAAATATCTTGTCGGTATATTGATGTATATTAAACGGTTCGCCTTTTTGCTCCAAAGCTTCTGCATAAGCCATCGGTTCAATACCGCCACGTTCGATGCACATCCTACGCGAATTGGCAACTCCTATCAGGTTAATTTTCAGTCTCAGGTCTTCCATCAATATATCCCGCTGACTTTGTATTTGTTGTAACAAGCTCCGACCAACATTACCTACGCCAACCAGGAACAGGTGTAATTCCTTGTAATTCGAAAGGAAAAAGCCTTCGTGAATGGCATTAAGCGCTTTACGCAAATTGTTGCGTTTGATCACTACCGAAATATTCAACTCCGACGAACCTTGGGCAGTAGCTATTACGCTAATCCCATTGCGTGCCAGGGAACGAAATAATGTAGCCGATATTCCCGGAGTATTGCGCATACGTTCGCCAACAATGGCAATAATAGATAGATCCCTTTCTACCTGCAACTTGATCTCTCCCGACGTGTTGATTTTGGGATAAAACTCCTTATAGATGGCTTCTACGGCAATATCAGCTTCGTCAGGTCTTACAGCTATTGTAAGCGAATATTCCGATGATGCCTGTGTTACCATAATGACATTGACCTTGTGATCGGACAATACTTTGAAGAACCGTGCCGAAACATTGGTAATGCCCACTAACCCGGTACCTTGTAAAGAGATCAACGATATATCCGCAATGGATGAAATACCTTTAATAAGGGAAGATGTCTCACCTTCGGAAGCATTCCGGTTATAAATCAGTGTTCCCTTTGCCTCGGGATTATATGTATTCCTAATATTAATCGGAATATTTTTTTCATAAACAGGCCGGATGGTTGGCGAAAAAATCACTGATGCTCCGAAATGCGATAGTTCGATAGCCTCCGAATAAGACAAATATTCGATGGGTTGCGCTTTGGAGATAATTTCCGGGTCGGCAGTCATAAAACCGTCTACATTCATCCATAATTCGAGTTTGGATGCATTCAGAGCAGCTGCAATGGTAGCAGCTACATAATCTGCTCCCCGTTGTCCCAGGTTGGTGATGGTTCCGTTTTTGTTACCGGCCATGTATCCCGGAAGAACAGCCGTATGGTTGAGATTTGTAAATCGTTCGGCAATCAGGCGGTCACTTTCCTCGAAATCGATTTTGGCATCCATGTATCCCGAGCTGGTACGTATCAGCTCGCAAGTGTTGTGGTAACGGGCATTGGTCACAATACTGCCGAGCACAAAAGCCGATAACCGTACGCCCACACTCAGTATCCGTGCACGGGTTTTGGGCGTGAGATCCTGCAGAAGATATAATCCATAAAGGGTATCTTCATATTCTCCCAGAATACGTTGGACTTCGGATAATACCATCGTCCGGTGCTCCACAGGCACCAACGCATTTACTACATCGAAATGCAGTTTTGCAATTGGATGAATACCGCTTTTATATTGCTCGTCATGCTGTACGGCCTGTTGTGCCAAAGCGAGCAACTGGTGGGTCACCCCTTCAAAAGCAGACACTACCACAATGCAGGGCGAATCCTGCGATTCAATGATTTGTTGTACTAAACTTACCGAACGGGCATCGCACATGGATGACCCGCCAAACTTGAGAACCTTCATAAACTAATATAAATTAGAAGCCCCCTCCCTAGCCCTCCCCCATTTAGGGGGAGGGAATTGCGCCACCCAAAGGTAGTGGGCAACAATCAAAGACACATAAAATATACATATCATTTGTCAATTTTCCACTAATCCGTACGTCACCCCCTCCCCACATGTGGGGAGGGAGCCGGGGGTGGGGCTTATTCTGCACTTATAGCATTTACATTTGCATTGGTTTTCTTTACCAGGCCTTGTAATACCTTACCTGGACCAACTTCGATAAAATCGGTAGCGCCATCGGCTATCATATTGATGACCGATTGCGTCCAACGGACCGGTGCGGTAAGTTGGGCTACCAGATTGGCTTTAATCTGTGAAGGATCAGTAACGGCATTAGCTGTTACATTCTGATAAACAGGGCAAATTGGTTGTGAAAACACTGTTTCGTTGATAGCCTGTTCGAGCGATACACGTGCAGGCTCCATCAAGGGTGAATGGAAAGCGCCACCCACCTGTAATTTCAGTGCCCGTTTTGCTCCGGCTTCCTTTAATTTTTCGCAAGCTTCGTCAATGGCTGCAACAGCGCCTGAAATCACCAATTGTCCCGGACAATTATAATTAGCTGGAACCACGATCCCTTTAACGGCCTTACATATTTCTTCTACTTTGGCATCATCCAATCCCAAAACCGCAGCCATGGTGGAAGGTTCAGCTTCACAGGCTTTCTGCATAGCCTGTGCACGTTTCGATACCAATACCAAGCCGTCTTCGAACGAGAGCGCACGGCAAGCTACCAATGCCGAAAATTCACCCAGGGAATGCCCGGCGACCATATCAGGACGGAAACTGTCGCCCAACATATTGGTCAACACAACTGAATGAAGAAAAATAGCCGGTTGGGTTACTTTTGTTTGTTTGAGGTCGTCTTCTGTGCCATTAAACATCATGTCGGTAATGCGGAAGCCAAGTATGTCGTTGGCTTTTTCAAACATCGCGCGTGCATGTTCCGACTTATCGTACATATCCTTCCCCATCCCGGGATACTGCGCTCCCTGTCCGGGAAATACGTATGCTATTTTCATGAATAAAAATAAATTTTAAAATAAGAAGGCAAAGGTAGAAAAATTGTAGATAGAAAGATCAGGTTATTACTCAGGACACCTTTATTTCATTTTTCGACCGAAATGTATGGCATTACCCGATTAGCTTCTTCCTGTGTCAGGATATTATTTTTCACCAATTCGTCCATATTGTTAATAGTCCCCTGTAGTTTCCGGTAATTTAGGATTCCCCGTGTTTGCTGTTCGTTGAGATAAGGATGGCTAACTAAATCTTTGAATGTAGCGCGATTGATGAATATTTTTCTAACCAGCAGACTATCGGCGGAAAGACTTGGTGTGAGACGATCCATTAATTCTGTTTTAATTCCATATACTTCATCCAATTGTGACACTTTAGCATAGCCTCCTATACGGTTCCGGTATTTTATGATACGCGAGGCCAGCACCGGGCCGATACCCGGTAACTGCGTCAACTCAGTGCTATCGGCTGTGTTAAGCTCTATATGTACTATTTTTTTCGACGGAATCGATAAAGTATCGCGTGCTCTGGTCTCCTTTACCTGTATGTCAACTTTTCTAACAGGCTCTTTAGGTGGTGGTTTCTCGCCGGCAATCACGATATACGGTTCCAGGGCTTCGTATTGAGCAACGGAAATAGTGTAGAGCTTTCGGAAATCTTCCTTTTTCCTGAAGCGCCCACCTTTGGCCTGATAATTCCTGATATTACGGATTTGCCGATTGTTAAGACCAAGTTTTTCCCAATCCTTATCGGTCGCAGTATTGGGATCAAAATAGAAAAGCTCTATTGTTGATGGATGAAAATCATCTGCCGTTCCTGTGTTCTTTGTCAGATTTACTGAATCAACCGCTTTCTGGAATGATGCGATTTCCGCTTCAAATGTCGTTGGATCGGAAGGCTTGTGTTCCATCCAACGAGGCAGTAACAGCTTGACACAAAACACCACAAGGATAACTACGCATAAAACTGTTATCCCGTAACGCTCGGAACGCGTAAAATTAAGGTATTTTTTCAGGAATGATTTCCAAGGCATCTCCCATTATTCCTCGTAACTTTCTGACGAAGATGCAATATTATCCGGATTTTCGTCATCCTTGGTGTCGAAATCGGAATCGGAATCAGATGCATCATTGTTACTTGACCCAAATTGTTTTTCGAATTCTTCTTCGGTGAGATTATCTATTTTCACATCAACCTTCACCAAATAACTAACATTGTTAAAATCAATAGTAATTGCATGAAAAAAATCACCGCTTGGTTTTTGCACTTTGATAATGGCATCACCATACCCAGTGGGATATTTTTCCTTGAGAGCCTGTAATACTTCAACCGGACAATTTTTATAACTTACAACCAGTCTCTTCTTTTGTTCCATTGCTTAATAATAAATTGACTATGATAACTATACTTGAACAGATAAAGCTTGAAAACTTCGGCAATGTAAATACAAATTTTGCAGATTTCAAAGTGGCACAATAAAAATTTGTTGGGATGCAGCATACATTTTCCCATCAAGCCTATTATCTTTTTGAAAATAAGCAAAATAAATAATAAAGAATTTTATTTTTGAAATAACTTCAACAACTTGGGCAACCACCGGAAATACAGTGCTATGAAACAAATGATGTTAAAACACCATATTACTATGACATTAATCCACAAAGTCGGATAGTAAGCACCAAAAATTTGTTTCGAAGGAGCATAAAATTGTGCCTTGATAAAAGGATATTCAGGTTCTTTGTATATTTGATGATAGTTCTGTAATAATCGGCCTTTGTATTCGATCAACCGGTAAGTTTCATTGCTGTTTTTTACCATATTACCCAAACTTTGATTGTAATATCGCGAGCGGAGTATGTTCAGGCTATCAGGATTTCTCGCTGCAATTTGGGCAGTCAACTGGTCTTTCCGTTCCGATGATTTATTGTACAACGCAATGTAATAGCGGGTCAATTGGTTAAAGTACTGGGTAGTTTCTTCTATCAGTTGCTTGGATATGCCATTGGTCGAAAGTATGGAGTCAAACGGCAGCTTTACGAGATCCTGCCGACGGTTTTCCAATTCTATTTCATTACGAAATAAAGCCAGAGTCTCCTCAGATGGTTGTATTCCTCTATCTACTTGCGTCTTGACTTCCGCTAATTTATTTTTCATTTCCACCAGCCAGTAGTTCTTTTGAAAATCAGCAATGCTCATTGTTTTCTCATAAGGGTACATGATTTTTTCGTACCTGTTATTCATAAACTGTTCCACGGCCAAAGCCTCAAAAGCCCAACGGGCGGTGACGATCTCGCCATACCAGGGTACTGAAGCCGGAGCAGCAATCACCGGGTTGACTTTTTCAAAACGCAGTAATACACCACTCAGCATCAATTGTGGAATAACAATAAACGGAATGAGTATGTAAATGGTTACTACTGATTTAAATGTGTCGGAAATGATCAGTCCCATCAGGTTGGCACAAGTCCATGACGAAAAAAGTACCAGCCAATAGATTGCCGTCATGTTAAGAATACCAGTAATACTGTTGCCCACCCAGACAAACAAAACTGCTTGCAAGGCGGAAATGATAAAAAGCACCAGTGTTTTCGAAAAAAGGTAACTTCCACGGCTCAGGTTGAGGAATGTTTCGCGATTAAGCATTTTGCGATCTTTGATGATTTCCTCGGCGCTTACCGACAGGCCAATAAAGATGGCAACAATAACAGCTACAAATATGTATATGGGCACATTTTCATTCAATTCAAAAGTATATCCGCCGTCCGACACATTATAATAGCGGATAATATATGACAGCAACAATGCCAGCAACGGCGCTTCAAGCAGACAGACAGCCATATACTGCATATCGCTGAGTTTGGTGAGCACATTACGTGTAGCATATACCACGAATTGTTTCAGTCGGGATGGCCGTTTAATTGTTGCAACAGGAAGTTCTTGCAGCTGTTCGTCTTCCGGAATTTTTGGAACAGGCATTTTTCGAAATGCGTCGTACCATTCCTTAGGCGATATACGGCGTGTATCTGTGGCTTGTCCCTGCTCGTCGAGTACCCGCGCTTCTACAATATTAAATATCTGTTCCGGGTTGACATTACCGCATTCGGGGCATTCGCTGGTATCTCGATTTGCCTGATATGTCTGCGACTTGAAATATAAAACCGCATCCACCGGGTTCCCGTTATAAATCATATAACCTCCTTGATCAAGCACAAGAAGGCGGTCGAACATCTTGAAAATATCGGATGAAGGCTGATGTATCACTACAAAGACTAATTTTCCTTTTAAAGATAACTCCTTGAGCAATACCATAATATTGTCCGAGTCGCGTGACGACAATCCCGAAGTCGGCTCATCGAGGAAAAGGACGGCGGGCTGGCGAATCAGTTCCAAAGCAATGTTAAGGCGTTTGCGTTGCCCACCGCTTATTTTTTTATTGAGCGGCGATCCCACTTTCATGTCACGGATCTCAAATAATCCAAGATCACGCAACATTTCATCCGTTTTTTGATGTATTTCTTCCTCAGTATGCTGCCCAAAACAAAGTTTGGCGTTAAAATATAAATTCTGGAATACTGTTAATTCCTCCACCAACAGATCGTCTTGCGAAACATAGCCGATAACGCCCTCTATCGCCTGACTCTGAGTATGGATATCGATATTGTTCAGCAACACCTGTCCGGATGATGGTTTGTACAGGCCGGTGAGTACTCCTAATAAAGTTGATTTCCCCGCACCACTTCCTCCCATAATCCCGACGATATTCCCCGACCGGATTTCAAAATTTACAGGATGCAGTCCTCTTGCACCATTTTCAAACATATACTCCACGTCCTGTACTTTGAAAAGGAATGGACTGGATTGTGATTCGAGATAAAAACAATTAACAATATCGCTGTAATAGACTGGTTTTATTTGCGAACTACGGATGCTGCATCCATAATTCAGAATATAGACTTGTTCATTGTCAATCTGCTGGCTGTTGATATACATCTCTTTACCGCCTTCGTAGCGACAAATATACATATTGACACTTTGGACATGCAGCACAGCTATACTGTCATTCACACCGTCGCGATACAAGTGTTTACAGGTAGTGTCAATCTCCTTGTTATTGTTAATCAATAATAAGTTGGGAGAATGGAGCAGGTATTCGACAGGAAACAATACAAACTGTATTAATTCCTGAAATTCATCATGATTGATGTTAATCGCATGGGCTACAGTTTCAACAAATTCCTGTTCGAACTCGGAAATAGTACTTAAACTTCCATGCCCCGATTTAATAAAACTGAGCAACAACACCATCAAAGCAAACTTCTGATTTTGTGTCAACTCCTTATTGATCTGTGCACAAATGACTAATAACTTAACAGAGCTGGATGATGTACGTTTTTGATGTTTTTGTTTGTCCTTATATTTTTCCTGATAAGTGAGATAGTATCCATCAAAGATCTCAATATACTCTTGGGCTAATTCCTGATTTAGTTGCTTTCTCAGAAAACCTTCAATCACCTTGCGTCGGTCGGAAGGGTCACTTTCGGGGCGCGAGATAATTGCAAACAATTGCATTAGAGCCTTTAATATTCTTTCACTCATTACAATATGTTATAAACAAGCAAGAGATAACAGATCATTTAATTTTACGTAATGTAATACCAGATATATAATCCCGACATACTTTATACAAAAGTACGAAAATTAGTCACCATTTGTTTCAAAATAACGAAGAATTTAATCCTACTTCGGACTTTATGCGCTTTGAAACCACGTAAAATTACAAGCCAGAAATTTGGTAGCTTACATGATAATTACCGCTTTCTATTGTAGCAAAAGACGCTCCTTTCAATGTCATTTTTTGTCCGTCCAACGAATAATCAACCACCTTTTCGGGCAGGACAAGTTTGGCTGTACATCCAGTGGGAACAATAATATTCATTTTCAATAATCCCTTTTCCAGTGTCCAATCGATATGGATAGTTCCGTAAGGAGTCTCTTTTGATGTTTTTGCCCAGGTGATACCTTCCGGGATCTGCGGTTGAACATAAAACTGCCGGTAAGCGGGAAATTCTTTGTCGGGTCGTATTCCGCCAATAGCTTGGTAAAACCATGTTCCGATACCGTTGTAGCAATTGTGGATATGGCTGCGGTCTCCGTTCCAATGTTCCCAGGTAGTGGTAGCCCCATTGTCGATCATATACAAATACCCGGGATAATCTCTTTTCTTAAGCATGGAATACATCAATTCCGAGGCTTGATCTTCTACTGCCCATTCTGTAAAAATAGGCACACCCACCAAGCCGGTGGCAAAATGTCCGTTACGATTTTGCAATATCTCCTGATAAAGGCTTTTTGTAACATCCGCCGTAACAGCATCGGACGATACCCGTGCAAGCATGGGGTAAGTCAGGTCAATCTGAGAACCTGTTGCATAAGATTTTTTTGTGTCATCATAAAAAGTCTGGTGTACCAGTTTTTTCAGTTGTTCTGTTTTCTGAGCATAAGCTTTTGTGTCATTCATCTTACCCAATGTGCGGGCAATTTTGGACATCGTTTCATAACACTGTACGACAAAACAGTTATTGACTAAACTAACGGAAGCTTCAGCTTTCTGGTCGACACCTTCGGGAACAGCCCAATCCCCGAGAAACCAACCCCTGTAATCGGTATCAGGCCAACGCTGCAATAATCCTTCCGGCGAATAATGCTCTACATAGCTTAACCATTGTTGCATGACAGGATAATATTTTTCCAACGGATACCTATCGCCATAATTCATATAGGTGTTCCATGAAGCCGTAATGATAAACCCACACCAATACGGCCCACCACCTGCATCATACGGATTTGGAGCTGTATGAGGCATACCACCGTCCGGACGGACGCAATCGGCCCATGCCTGCAACCAGTTGGCATAAAGAGGCGACAGATCGAACATGGTTTGTGCGGTGGGCGTGGAGGCATTACCATCGCCACCGTAACCCAAACGTTCGATATGGGGACAGTCGACCAGATATCCGCCAAGACTCAGGCAACGAAGCGTACGTTGTACCATATCGTGAATTGCATTCATATCGGTATCGGAACAAGCAAAAGAAGACGTCTGCCGGAATCCGGTTTGGATAAGGTATGCGGAAATATCCTCTATCGCCGGTTCCCGGGTTAAACCCGATATTTTGACATACCGGAACGCATGGTAATTAAACTTGTTATGAAATGTTTCCCGGCCATTTCCTGATGCAATATACAGGTCGGTTTGCCGCTTTTTGGGAAAACCTTCAATAAAGTCGCAATATTCCAATGTGATGACTTGCTTTGCAGATAATTCCGGAAACTTTATTTCAAACCATCCTGTTAGGTTTTTTCCCATATCAATCATGAACGTGCTGTCGTCCACTTGTGTAACTTTTTGAGGCTTGAGCCTTTCGGTAATTAAGTTGGGTTCTGACATTTGGGGGGATACTTCATGTTCCGGAATATCAACCTTGGTGACAGGGCTCCATTTTACTTTTTCCAGCGAAGCATGTGTCAGATCAGCTAATAGCAAAGAGCCGTCGATTACTTCACCTCCAAACCTGTGCGGACGCCAGTTTCCTGTGCCGGAATATCCGCTGTTGCGCCCTGTCCATGAAGCATCGGTGACAACAAGTGTTTCCCATTGTCCATCGTCTAATACATCCAATTGCGCTCTAACAACAGGTGCATTATAATAGTCTCCTCCCCAGAAAGGACGGTACCAACCCTTACCAAGCCATAATATCAATTCGTTCTGTCCTTTTTGCAAATAAGAAGTAACATCATATGTATTGATCAATGAGCGTTTACCGAATTGTGATACCGCAGGAGCAAGCACCACGTCTGTCACCTTTTTTCCGTTCAGCCACAGTTCGTGATATCCCAGTGAGTTGACATGAAGCGCTGTAGCTTCGCCTGTACCTTGCCAGTCGAAAGTCTTTCTCAATTGAGGGCTTTCATGATCAACACCTGCAGGAAGCTCCGTTACCGGTAAAGCTATATAATCGGCCGTCCAGTCGTTCTTGTCGAGCAAGCCGACACTGAACTTCGCTGTTTCGCTCCAACAGGTATTTCCATTTTCATCCCATACACAAACTTTCCAATAACCAACGGATCGTGACGATAGTTTTTTACCTTCGTATGGAACCAACACACTCGACACAGACGATTGTTTATCAGTATCCCACAGGTCGGCCTTGCCTTCGTTCAACAACTTGCGGCTGCTTGCTACCAATATTTGATACGACTGTTGTGATGCGCCATTTTTGTCCGATTTCATCTTCCAACTGAAACGAGGAGCTGTGTTGGCGATACCTTCCGGATCGACAAGATTCTCACAACGGAGATCATAAACGGAAAGGTTTTCATGTTTGCATGCAGCAAGAGAGAAAAAGCATATGAAAAATAAAATATGTCGAAAATGCATGATTTTTATGTGTTTATATAACAAATAATAACTGTGACATTAAAGTCGATAGCAAAAATACAATTCTTTTCTGGTTTTCATCATTTTTTGCGAATTACTCTGGGAAAAATACAGATGATTAAGGAAAATCAATTCAATATCCAATTAATCATATTGTAAAATCAATGTCGTTTAGTCAAGAATTCTATTCTGATCCTGTCAGATGGCCTGTCAAAAATTGTTGTTTTCATGAGAAACAAATTCGCTCAAAATTTAAGGGCTGCAAGCTCGGCATATCATAGCCCAATGGCTTTAGCCTTGGGACAAATCGTACGATACCGTTCCTTCAAGTCCTGTAAGGACGATATAACTGATTATGCCGTCCCTTCAGGACTTTGCCTGTTTATTTGTTTTTCACCCAAGGCTAAAGCCATTGGGCTAAGTTATACCGTCGCTTTGCGACTAAAATGGAACGAAAATATTTCAAAATGAATCCTAATTTTTGACACATCACCTGTCAGAGTCATTATAACCGACATAAATACTTATCATACAAAAAGCCGGAAAAGTCATTTAGATGACGATCCCGGCCTTTGTTTGATACGCTCAGATTTATTCTATAGTATCGGTAATCACTGAATTACTCGATTTGGATTTGTTCTTGTTTTTGTGATATATAGATATCTTCATCCCCATACAAAAGTTTATTTCACGAAGCTTGTTGGAAAACATCATATTGAACATATTACTTGAACCTACCCACAGGGGTCCAAGCTGCAAGCCAACTCCAACATTAAATGCGTGGAACTGATCATAAGTAATGGGTAATGAGAAACCCAATCCTGCCATTTCAATACGCGGAGTTACGTTAACACTTGTCATATAGTGCGTTCCAACCTTATTGCCTTTTTTCTGGCGAAGGGCAAAGTAGGGGTTTACACCTAAATACAACCATTGATAAATACGCCAATCGGTTTGAATGCTGATAGCTGAGGGTAATCCCACGCGGTATTTCGTTTCCTGTTCTTTCAGTCCGAAAGCATCCCGCAATGCATCAAAGTCTGTGATTTCATCCTCAGGAATTTCTTCCTGAGTGTTCATTGCAAAACTTTGTGTCCAATCGGAAGTATATTTCATGGAACCGACATCCAAAACCGATAAACCTATACGGAAAAGATATTTTGAAGGTTCGTAACGTTTCCACATTGATGGATTATCGGGATGACGATAGTTTTCATGGTTAGGACGATATTCATATACTGCGCCAAAATCGAAACCTACACCAAGATTTTTACCAAATTTCCAATCGTCGAACATATTCTCAACGTCTTCGAAATCTTCAAAATCACTAAATCCGGAAGGCATGGCCATTTCACCCTTGGCTTTCAACCATACGTCTTCGGTTGCTTCATCCACAGACTGAGCATTTGGATTCGGTTTAATGCTGTATCCGGCATCCTCAATGTAGATATAACCGGAAGTTACAGGTTGAACCAGTTTTAAGGTCACCCCGCCTTTTAAATAATGCGGTCCCCAATCCATGATCTCGCGGGCATATGTAACTCCGAAATCCGCCCATGCATTGGCCCTGAAAGCCATATCCTTAATTGTATATGACTGGCCAATGAAGTCAGATATATCGTTGTCCATTATGTCGAACAGGTTAGGGTCAACACCATCCACATTGACCATAGTACGTACCCGCGAATGAAATGCTAACGCGGATTTGGGTGAAAGTGTTACCATAAAGTTCAACAATTGCAGATCAAGTCCCACTTGCATCCGGTGGTTTTTAATTTTTTCCAATGGAGTAGAATATTCATCGATCTTATCGAACCAATCACCACTTGTGACAAAGCCCTTTTTCATGCCATAAAAACTGTTTCCCACATTAACATCTACACCAAACAGGGTCATGTCAAATTTCATACGAGTGTCTGCAATAGACGCAGGTTGCAGATAGACTCCCGTGACTCCTGCATGATTCCACGTGGAAAATGGAATAAATGGTTGTGATTTAGCGTTGTTTGTAAAAAACACGCATAATAAAATAATAATTAAACTACGTGAGCTAAAAAATCGCATTTTGGTATTTAAAATTGTTTTTCTTTTTTTACGCAAACCCTGAAAAATAGTTTCATTTTGCAAAAAAAAATCGCCAATTGTAGTTTTGTTTCGTAAAAAGTAATATTTTTACAGCATTTTATTATAAAGATATGATAACGGATTTGAAGTATTTGCAGCAAATGACCGGTAACAATGGTGAGATGATGAAAGAAATGATAGAACTATTTCTACTTCAGCTTACTGAGATACGTTCAGATTTCGAAACATTGATTAATAATAAAAATTGGGTGGAATTGAGTCGTTTGGCTCATAAGATCAAATCATCGGCCTTGGTAATGGGAATAGAGTCAATGGCCAATGAAATGAAAGAGTTGGAATTGTTGGCCAAGGAGTCGAAAAGTCCGGAAAAATATCCGGAATATGTCTCTCGGTTCAACAATATGACAGACATGGTGGAGGTAGAACTAAAAACATTTCTGGCTTCATCTGAAACGTACACACATTAATTAAAAAAGATTTATGTTGAAAATTGATACAATCGGGGATGTAACTGAAGTGAAATTCGACAACATTCAGAAATTGAATGTTTTGATTAGTGAAACTATCAAAACGGACCTCCAAAAGTTATTTGAAAAACCCAATGCAAAAGTTTTAATTAATATGGAGGGTGTTCATTTTTTAGACAGTTCTGGTTTCGCTACGCTCTTATCTGTCTCAAAAGCCGCCAAAAAAACCGAAGGGCAAATTATTTTCTGTAATATCGGGGCTTCTGCCTTGGATCTTTTTAAAGTGTTGCAATTGCATATGGTATTCAACATCATCAATAGTCACGAAGAAGCGCTGAAAGCCTTTGGATAATATTTCCGATCGGCCTAAAGGAAATACATAGATTGATGTGTAAGCATTAATTGAATTTTCGGCAATATTATCTAAGTGTGTGTTTATTAAAATAATGAAAAAAACAATACTACTTACTTTATCAATAGCCTTTGGCATTATAGCTGCCAAAGCTCAGGAAACAAACACAATCAGGCAGCCATACTACCGAACCCTCACAGTCAACGATGTGATACTGGATCTTCCGGTTCAACGTCCCAATGTTGAGGCCGCGGTGATTGAATTGTTTCTTGAATAAATGAATAACAATTGACAGTTAACAACTGACAATCGAATATTATTGATTATCAATTATTTTGTATCGTTATTTTATTGAACTGGCATATAAGGGTACACCCTTTTGCGGCTGGCAGTTGCAGCCTAATGGACCGACCGTGCAGGAAGAATTGGAACGTGTTTTCAGCATGTTGTTGCGAGAGGAGATCCGCATAACAGGAGCCGGAAGAACAGATACAGGTGTACACGCTTCTTATTTTGTTGCTCATTTCGATACTTCGAAAGATGGCCTGCATACTGATATGCAATTGATGGGTAAAATCAACCAACTCATCCCCAAGGAAATCGCCATTTATCGTATTCTTAAAGTCGCACCTGATGCACATGCACGTTTCGATGCTATATCGCGTACTTACCATTACCGTATAGCTACAAAAAAGAATCCGTTTACTGCTGATTTGGCTTACCATTTCTATCGCTCATTAGATATTGGTAAAATGAACGAAGCGGCAACGATTTTGATGGAATATGCTGATTTCACAAGTTTTAGCAAACTACATGGCAATGCAAAAACAAATCTGTGTGAGATTTCGCAAGCGTATTGGACAGAAAATAAAGATGGTGAGGTATGTTTTATCATCACAGCCAATCGATTTTTGCGCAATATGGTACGGGCTATTGTCGGCACCATGCTGGAAGTTGGCCTCGGTAAACTGCAGCCGGAAGGCATCAGGCAAGTCATCGAAGCCAAAGATCGTGGATTTGCCGGAACATCAGTACCTCCCCAAGGCCTTTACCTTGTGGACATTAAATATCCTGCATCGATATTTAACTACGGTTAAGTTAATTATAAACTGGTGTTAAGAATATGCATAATTACATAAAAATATGCATGTTGCAATTATATCTGGTGAAAATCGCTAACGCTGAGTTCTTAATTCTTAATTTTTAACTCTTAATTTAACACTACGCTTCCCCGCGCGATAACTTGCTCAAATAATTCTCTAATGATGCTTCGTCGGTAAAAAGTACCTGTCGCGCTTTGCTGCCTTCGTTCGCACCCACGATTCCGGCTGCTTCCAATTGATCCATGATACGCCCTGCACGGTTGTAACCGATAGAAAACTTGCGCTGGATGAGCGAAGTAGAACCCTGCTGATGTATCACCACCAACCGAGCGGCATCATCAAATAATTCATCTTTTTTGCTGAGATCAATATCTTTGAGATCGACAGCATCTTCGGCCGTATATTCCGGTAACAGGAAGGCGGTCGGATAACCTTGCTGGTTACCGATAAAACGGGTGATTTCTTCAATTTCGGGGGTGTCGATGAAAGCGCATTGCACACGAGTCAAGTCTCCGCCCGACGTAAACAGCAAATCCCCGCGGCCAATCAACTGGTTGGCGCCCGAACCGTCAAGAATGGTACGTGAGTCGATTTGCGAAATAACACGGAAAGCGACACGTGCCGGAAAGTTGGCCTTAATAACACCTGTAATGATATTCGTAGTGGGACGTTGTGTTGCGATAATCAAGTGGATACCGGCCGCACGGGCCTTCTGCGCCAAGCGGGCAATCGGCATCTCGATTTCCTTTCCAGCGGTCATTACCAAATCGGCATACTCATCAATAACCACCACAATATAAGGCAAATATCGGTGACCAAGATGTGGATTCAGTTTGCGGGCAATAAATTTACCGTTGTATTCCTTGACATTACGAACCTGTGCATCCTTGAGCAGACTGTACCGCGTATCCATTTCAACACATAATGAATTAATTGTATAAATCACTTTTTGTGTATCGATGATGATCGCTTCTTCAGCGTCGGGAAGTTTGGCTAAGAAATGACGTTCTATCCTTTCGTATGGAGTAAATTCCACCGATTTTGGGTCGACCATGACCAGTTTTACCTGCGAAGGATGCTTTTTATATAAAATAGAGGCTATGATCGCATTCAAACCAACCGATTTTCCCTGCCCGGTTGAACCGGCAACCAAAAGGTGGGGCATCCGGGTGAGGTCAAAAACGAAGGTTTCGTTTGAAATGGTTTTACCTAAAGCGATCGGCAATTCCATATTGGCTTCCTGGAAACGTCGCGAAGCAATAATCGAACGCATCGATACGATCTCCGGATTCAGATTCGGTACTTCGATACCAATGGTGCCTTTGCCCGGCATTGGCGCGATGATACGGATACCCAATGCGGAAAGGCTCAGCGCAATGTCGTCCTCGAGGTTTTTGATTTTCGAAATACGAACGCCCGGCGCCGGTACAATTTCGTAAAGGGTCACCGTAGGCCCGATGGTAGCCTTGATCTTATCGATCTGTATCTTATAGTTGGCTAACGTTTCAACAATTTTGTTCTTGTTGTTAATCAACTCATCGTTACTGACTACTGAATTTTCCGATTTGTGATCAGCAAGTAATTCAAGCGATGGCATCTCATAACGTGACAGATCGAGCGTGGGATCATATTCTCCCAAAGCTGCAATGTCCTCCATCACATAAGGTTCCTGCTCCGTTTCTTCGTCGGCAAGAGGTGACTCATTTAACGACTGCGCCTCGATAGTCAGTTCGATATCTTCGTCTAATAATTCCTCGAGGGTTTTCACATTCGGATCGGTTTTCTTGTCGTCCACCAGAAAATCTATTTCGTTTTCGTTCGTTACAAATGGCGGTCGATCTATATCCCTATTATCCCCAGCCTCGTCATCTTCATCGTCATAAAAATCATCCTCATCATTTTTACGGCTACGGGGTTTTCTTTCAATTTTCGGAATTTTCGGCACTTTAACTGATTTGACTGTTTTAGTAAACCATCCGAAAAATCCCGCAAAAGAGAATGTAAGAAATAAAAATGTCAACAATATCAACAGGATACTCGCACCAAAACTACCCAAGAGCGATTTCAACCAGTTGGCCATGAAAAAGCCATGCGCTCCGCCAAGCCCGCTTCCAAGAAACCCGCCTGCAGTACCGAACACAAATCCGAGAATAAGCGATAAAAGAACCAACCCGACAATCGATGTCTTAATGGTCCATCCAAGTGGCAACAATTTCACCTTCAGCAAACGAAACCCGAGCACAATCAGCACCAATGGAATAAAAAATGAAGCCACACCAAATCCGTTGTTGATGATCCCATTGGCAATACGTGCACCCAACTTGCCCGCCCAGTTTTCGACCCGGATATTCGAAAATAATTGTGACGACTCAAAACTCTGATCGGATTTCCATGTGAAAAAATACGATACAAAAGCGATAAGCATCAGAATGCCACAGCCTATTAACAATAGTGCAAATGTCATTTTGAAACGTTCGTCGGTGAAGAAAGCGGCTAACTTCCCTTTTTGCTTTGATTTTTTGGAGTTTTCCGTCTTTTTACTTTTAGCCATTGATTAGAAGTGCTTTATATTCAATCGTTATCATGGGGATTATTCCCGTACAAAAGTAATGTTTAATTGCTATTTGTGAAAATTAGAAAAGATTTAAAAATTTGACTCACTTTAGCTGTTACATTAATCCATCGAAGCAGTTGTTTGACCGGATAAACCCAATAATTCAGGAGAAGAAACAACCGGTTGACTGTCTTGCAAACAATGAGGTTTCGAAAGTAATCGTTTGGGGGCAGAGTGAATTTTTATCATTCATGTGCTTCAAAAACAACCGGGCGGCTTCCATTCCCATCCGAACCACCGGGTGTTCGATAGATGACAGGTTGGGCTCAATGATCTGGCAATCCTTTTCGTTGTTGAATCCAATAATTTTTATCCGTTTGGGAACATCAATTCCTTCTTTCTTAAGAGTGAGAAGAGCATTGATAGCCACGTCGTCGTTAAAGCAGGAAATACCGTCGGGCGGATTGGGTTGCCTGATCAACCATCTGATATGATTGGGCGTAAATTCCGGATTGGTGCCGTTTTCAATCAGATATTCGGGAATAAACGGCAAATGATGAACTTCCAATGCTTTTTTGAAGCCTTTGATACGATTCTTGGCAATAGACAAAACCTGTGGTCCGCTTAGATGCGCAATACGGGTACAACCTTGCCCGATAAGATGTTCTGTCGCCTTGAATGCTGCCAATTCGTGATCAATGACCACTTTTGAGCAGTCAACATCGTCACTTACCCTGTCGAACATGATGATTGGGAATTTATCGTTAAGCAAAGTGCGAAAATAATCGCAATAGTGGGTTTGTCCGGATAAAGATATGATCAACCCGTCAACGCGGCTGGCGATCAACTGCCGCACTACCTTGTATTCTTGTTCGGCCGATTCGTTCGACTGCCCGATCAATACATTATAACCGGCAGGCAATACCACTTCCTGGATCCCGCTGATGGCGGATGAAAAATATTTGTGCGCAATTTCGGGTACGACCACTCCCAGCGTGAACGAGCGATGTGTTTTTAATCCGCGCGCCTGGGGATTCAGTTGAAATCCCCATTGCTCAGCCAGTTTGCGAACTTTTTGTTTGGTTTCCTCTCCGATCTGATAAGAATCATGTAAAGCCCTCGAAACAGTCGATTTCGAAAGATTCAATTCATGGGCAAGGTCTTCGATGGTTTTCTTTTGCGGCAACATTTTGCAGTGCGTACAACAAATAATTTTCTTTCACAAACATACAAAATTAACCCGACATGTAATTATTTCCCAATTGTTTCATTCATACTTCCTGTGCGATACCCCTGGATATCGACAGTAATGTAAGTAAACCCGGCTTTTTTTATTCCATCACAAACGGCTTCGCGAACGTCCTGCGTCAACAGCTTGTCCATTTCGCCGGGAGCGACTTCTATTCTTGCTAAGTTGCCATGATGCCGCACACGTACCTGTTTAAACCCCAGACTGAATAACAATTGTTCGGATTCATCTATGGCTTTTAGTTTTTCACGGGTAATATTTTCTCCATATGGGAACCGGGATGCAAGGCATGCAAACGACGGCTTTTCCCAGGTAGGTAATCCCATTTCTTTGGATAACGCCCTGATTTCAGTTTTAGTAAGACCAACTGCTTTCAAAGGACTGAGTACTTTCAATTCTTTGATCGCCAACATTCCCGGGCGATAGTCGTTGTCGTCGTCAACATTTGAACCTTCGGCAAGATGAACATAACCATTTGCGGCAGCTGTCTCCTTGAACATGGCGAACAGGGTTTTCTTGCATAAGTAACAACGATTAACCGGATTACGGGCAAATCCTTCGATACTGAGCTCATCTATTTCGCGCACCAGATGACGGATATTGTTATCCGCAGCAAACATTTTTGCTTCGTTCATTTCTTTTTCGGGAAACATTCCCGAACGGGCTGTAATAGCCAGCACTTCCGCACCGAGTTCCTGGTGCGCCACCATTAACAGGAAGGTGGAATCGACTCCTCCGGAGAAAGCAATGGCAACTTTCCCTAATTCCCTGAGGTAGGTCTTGAGCGCCTGTAATTTTATATGGGCTTCATTCATATGTTCTAATATTTTCAGGTCTAAAACTGAATGACCGACTTCGACAATATCAGCTCGATTCCTGACTTTTTTCGTAAAGATAATGATTCATCACCAGACGGATTTCGGAATACGAATAATGATCACCAACAGCTTCCTTGATAGGAGACAGGCGTATATTATCTTCTGCTGCCGCAGCCTGAACCCATGGCATTAATTCATCAATGGTGCTTTGGGGTAAAATTGCGGAAACATGGAGCTGACCATTCAACACAGCTTCGGCCAGATGTGTCAATACGGTTGTCGTGCTGATGTTGCGGGTTTTGGCTATCTCTTCTGCCGAAAATCCTTCCCTGAACAAATTCAGGCTCTGTGTGGTTGACGGGACATGCGACATTTCATTATCATGTTGTTCCTTCGGAGAGCGTTCATTCCGGGATTCCGTTTTTTCCGATTTTTTTTGCCGTTCTGTTGTTGCAGATTCGGCTTGTGTATATAAATCACTGCGATCAGGAACGGGAAATTCTTCGCAATTGATGAGCGGAATATCATTGTACCGCACCTTTTTCATATTTTCGATAAACAACTTCAGATCAAGTTCCAGATTACAGACATTCTTATGGAATGTCTTGGCCTTTTTTACCTTGAATCCATTGATGTACTGTTGCAACGGCAACAGCATCCGTTCAATGATATGCTGGTGAAAATATTTTACTGCACTCTGGCATCGCCCGGCCAGTAACCCGGTATCGCCGTTTTGCTGTTGTTGCTGTACGATACCCCTCAACTGCGCTTGGAATTTCACGGCTACTTCCTCTATCTTATAAGCCTGTTGCAACATGTCCCTCGCTAAAGTGTGAGCTGGATTATATTCGGGCGACATCTTATCTTCGAGCAACTTGTGCAACCTACGCGGAATGACGACCAGTTCTTTGCAATCAAAATACATCAGCAAGCGATCTGCCCAAAAATGCCGTTTTTCTTCCTCGAGTATCCGGCACAATTCAAGCTCCTCTTTTTCTGTTTTGGACAGGCTCACGGCCTGTTCATCCGTTTGTATGCTACTGTGCGTGATAGGCGAAAGCAGGACGATACCATCAAGCGAAGTGCAACGACTCAGGGCCACATAAGCCTGTCCCGGAGCAAAAGCATCGCCGGTATCGATAATCGCCCGCTCAAAAGTCAACCCCTGGCTTTTGTGAATGGTGATCGCCCATGCCAACCGAATGGGGTATTGTATGAATGCGCCCAATTCTTCCTCGGCAATCTCACCGGTATCCTTGTTCAAGGTGTAACGGACATTCGGCCATGTTTCCTTCTCAATGGCAATGATATCTCCAGAACCTTCCAATCGGACTTCAATCCTTTCGTTACGGATACGCTCAATCGTCCCAAGTTTTCCGTTAAAATAACGACGCATTTCCCCCACATCGTTTTTGATGAACATGACCTGCGCACCTTCTTTAAGCGTCAATACCATTTCGGTGGGAAGCGCATATTCGGGGAACTCTCCTTTTATTTCGCCCTTGAACTGGCAAGCGCGGGTGGTCAATCGATCTAATTCCTGGCTGTTGATCCGGTCGGCACGGGCATTGTGTGTGGTGAGTATGATATATCGTGTCTCCGGTGGCGCTTTAAAATGCGGTTGGTATCGCTGGTTAAGCAATTGCAGGTCGTCCCGGGTGAGATCATCATTACGCACACGGTTCAACAAATCGACAAACACTTGTTCCCTTTGACGATAGACTTTTTTTAATTCAAGATATACCAAAGGAACACGTTGTGCAGCCTTAGCATGAAAAAAGAACGGAGAAGCGTAATAATCACGGAGTATGCTCCATTCTTCATCTTTCACCACCGGTGGCAGTTGGAACAAGTCGCCGATATATATCATCTGTACGCCGCCAAAAGGCTTGTCATTGCGACGGATACGACGAAGCGTGGTGTCAATGGAGTCAAGCGTATCGGCACGCATCATACTTACTTCGTCAATAATCAAAACTTCCAGCCGCCTGAGCATATCCAATTTAAGCGCCGACATTTTGAATGAATCCTGGGCTTTCCGGTATTCCAAACCGGGAATGAACAGTTCGAAAGGCAATTGGAACAATGAATGCAGAGTAACCCCACCGGCATTGATTGCAGCGACGCCCGTCGGAGCAGCTACAATACAATTTTTATGGGTCGTCTTGCGGATGTATTTCAAAAAAGTTGTTTTACCCGTACCTGCTTTTCCGGTTAGGAATATATGCTGTGAAGTCTGATTCACAAAATCGGCAGCAAGATGGAAAATCGGATTATTGGCATCGGGACTAATCATCAACTTCTGTATGAAAATGGTTTACCTGGCAAAGGTACTCCATTTTTTATTATCCCCGTATTTCCGGATATTGTATCTTTGCACACTATGTCCCGGTTATATATAGTTGTCATCGTTTTGCTATTTTGGGTACAGACATGCCCGGCGCTGGAGACATCGCCTACTCGTCCTGTTATAAAACCCTACCTGCATTCGTTTACCCAGATGCGTACCGACTTGCGCCGTGATACGATCCTATTCAAGCAGGAAAAGGTCATTTTTGGAGTAAATATCACACTCAACAAATATTGGTCGGCACGGGTGGGAGTTGATCTGATCGGGATGAACAAGCCATATCTGAAACCGACGGTATTGACTTACCAAAAAGAACGTTGGAAAGTCGATGCGGGTATTTTCTTTACCAGCCAGATGGATCTTGCTTTATCTAAATTCTGGGATAACCGTTTTATCGAACGGGTACCTGCCGACCGGTTTGTACGCGATCCAACGGCAGACTTGGGACTGCGCGTAACATATCAATGGAGTGATTTTATAGCGACCGATTTATCGTTGGTTTCCGGAAACGGATACCAGCATTTAGGAGCGGCTACACATCCGAAACCGGCTTTCAGGGTTATTCTCTCACCCGGCGAACTGGTGTGTTTCGGAGGATATGCATCAATGCAGAAGGTGGATATCACCGAGACCACAGTGAATGGGTTTTTTCATCTGCAGATGGAAAATAAATTCAAAATGACCGGCGAATATCATTACAAATCCAATTTCCATTTTGTAAGGAAGCAACAACAAAATGTAGCTTCCCTTTATTCCACGTATTCTTTTTTGCCGTGGTTGGGCGTTGTGGGACAATACGATATTGTGTGGTCCGATAACATGGATTCATTCAATACCGCATGGAATATCTTTAATGACGGGAAAGCGCTGATTGTCGGTTTGATTTTCCGGTGTTTCCCCACGGTACGGCTGTCGGTTGACTATTTGAACTGGCGCCCGTCGGCACGGCACATTCAAAAAGAAGACTGGTTGTATGTTTGTTTGGAATTCAAATATTGATCATGCGTATCATACATAGCTGTACCATAACCGGCAATCGTATCCTGGTTGATCAGGATCCCGTTTTCAGCCAGCCTCCGGAGATGCCATTTACTGATTTTGCCAAAGCCGCTTTCAAACATCTGGACATTGACTATCCCAAGTTTTACAAAATGGACAAATTGTGCAAATTGGGATTTCTTGCTGCGGAATACTTGTTATCCGGATGTCCCGATTGCTGCCCTGATACATCTACCGCTATTGTTTTCGGCAATTCATCGGGATCGATGGACAGCGACATGGCACATCTCGCCAACATCAAGGATGACGGAACGGGACAAGCCAGCCCTTCGGTATTTGTATACACCCTGGCGAACATTGTTATCGGCGAAATCGCTATCCGGAACGGGATCAAAGGTGAAACTGCATTTTTTATATGCGAACATGATGATGACCCGCTTATAGAGCAATATGCTGCCAGCCTGCTGGACAGCCATCGCGCCAGCAGTTGCCTGTCGGGATGGATAGACTATCTGGAAGGACAATACCTTGCCCGGCTATGTTGGATGGAACGCTAAATGTAAATAATTAATAAGCACCATGCGAGATATAATAGACGTTTTTGATATTTGTTTAAACTTGATTTATTGTTTTTTACCTCATTTACCCGCCTGAACGAACGGGCAGGTCATTAACCATTTATCATTAATCATTACTTAAATGCTTCATTGATGAATCTTCTTTCTCCCCAATATTGGACTGATTATGAATTAATAGATACGGGTAGTTTTGAGAAACTTGAACGTTTCGGGCAATATGTCCTGTCACGTCCCGAGCCTCAGGCAGTGTGGCCCAAATCGCTACCGCAAGCGGAGTGGGAACGCATGGCGCATGCTGTCTTCCGTAAGGATACAGGGAAAAACGCCACGCTTGAAAGCGAAAGAGGGGAATGGATTCTCAAGCCCGGTATGTCCCAACAATGGTGGATACAATACGAATACGGCAACATGCGGTTGCGGTTCCGTATGGGATTGACCGCTTTCAAACACGTCGGCATCTTTCCCGAACAGGCTGAAAATTGGAATTATATTTATGACCAGATATGTAAGATGCCAACGGAACAACCACGGATATTAAATCTTTTTGCCTATACCGGTGGCGCATCGCTGGCGGCAAAAGCGGCGGCAGCCGATGTAACGCATGTCGACTCGGTGCGGCAGGTGGTTTCATGGAGCCGCGAGAACATGGAAGCAAGCCGTTTGTCCGACATCCGCTGGGTAGTGGAGGACGCCATGAAATACCTCCGGCGCGAAATCAAGCGGGAAAAGCAATACCAGGGAATTATCCTCGATCCCCCTGCGTATGGCCGCGGTCCCAATGGCGAAAAATGGATCCTCGAAGATGGCATCAATGAGTTGATGGATCATTGCCGTAAGCTCTTAGCGCCGGAAAACTCATTCCTGGTGTTGAACCTCTACTCGATGGGTTTTTCCGCATTGGTGGCCGAAAACATAGTCAAATCGCATTTCCCGGGAATGCAAGGGGAATGCGGGGAACTATTTATTTCCGATCGTGCGGGAAGACGTTTACCGTTAGGGATTTTTATGCGGGGAGTACTGTAAGACTTGAGGGGTTAATGAGGCTGTTCAAAAAGACGAAAATAAACGTCATTGCGAGGGGGAACGACGAAGCAAACTTCTAATAAATAAACAGATTGCTTCGCTATCACTCGCAATAACGAGCCAAAAATAAACTTTCGGTATAGGCGTTTAAAGCTCACTAATTATTTTTTTAATTTTCTGCGGATTGGCTCGAATTTAATCATTCTGCAAATTAGGTTGTCAAAAACAGTATCCATGTGGTTGCGTCTATTGTATCTGTAATGGTATTCAT
>JAVBNI010000261.1:0-6783 GCA_031551645.1 Bacteroidales bacterium
ACGAGTATCAGAAAACTTTACAAGGAAATATACCGGGATTGATACTTTAATCAGGATAGACGGGTATTATTATCATGAAGACGGTACAAGGTTGCCAAGTCCTTTTATGATATTAAACAATGGCGAATTTCAAATTTTATATGTACGATATGAAAACCACAGTCAAATACAGGAAAAACTTGGAAACGATACACAAACAGCAAGAGGAAAGGGAAATTATACCTTGTCGGGTGATACCATTAAAGTAAGGTGGGCTATGGCTTATCAAAACAGATGCTATGAGATATTTTCAGAGCAATATTTGATAGTAAATGATACCACACTAAGAAGAATATGGCATTTATGCGAACTTAGCAGGCCATACAGCGGTAAAAAAAGCGACCCTACGAGGAATGAAATATACAAATTTTACCAATATCCGGTTGATGCGAAGTAAATGCCACATTTTGTTGGCGCAGACTTCTAAATCTGTTCTTTTCCGCCGTTGGCGTACATCGGCGGTTGAAATCAATGTTGGTAATTTTGTCATCGGTAAATCCATTTATACCAATGAACCTGATAGAGATAGAAAAGGCTATGAGCATGACAAAAATTATACCAGTAAATTGTGGGGGAAAGCCAAGCTGGCTTATCCTGACAGCAAAGTTTTCAGTGGTCCTCTGAATATTGGCGTTAAAAAAGACGGCAAGGTAACGAGGTTCGGGATAAATCACCCAATGGTGCAGGATGTCACCCAAAACGGATGGCACTCTATCATCGGTTCGCCGTTTTTCTATACACCGTATGGGGAATATTCTACGGCTTACCGTTACAGCGGGTACTATAATCCTTATTCATTGTATTACCGATAAATAATGAACATTCTAAAATTTGTGTTAATGGCTATATGCCTTACTTCTTGTGGAAGCAGTGGTTACATGTGTAATCAGCGGGAAGCCAAGCGTGTAAAAAAATTCACAAAGGCATACACGGGGTTAGATACTTTGATTAAAATAGATGGGTATTATTATTATGAGTATTACGAGGATACAGAGTTAAGAATAACATCGTTTATTTTTTCAAAAAATGGTGAATATAAGAGAAGTGGCTTCTTTAAAACACACGAAAGTTTACAAAATATCATTAATTTAAGACCTTACAATGGGAATTATACCATAGTGGGTGATACTATTAAGGCAATATATGGGTATGTATGATTTATATGAAGAGCATTTTCTAATTGAAAATGATACCACCTTGCGACAAATTCGGATTTTAAGTAAGATTTGTCCAAATGGAGAGCATGATGCCGTAGTAAACAATGTGTATCATTTCTTCAAATATTAAGCTCGTCTTGTAATAAAATCCCCGATGAGCGGGATATGCGGCGCCGTTGAGCGGCATTTATTCCCTCCGGTCATGAACCCGCCTGGCTACGCTGCAGGATTCGGGCAGGATCGCTTCGCTAAGTTGCCGCTTGAAGATCGAAAGATAGAAAAGTAGTGAAGCCAAGTGAGTTTGTTAGGATCGTTTATGAAAGTTGGAAAACAATGAAAAGAATTTGGATGTTAATGGTTGTTTTTTGTATGGTTGCGTGCGTATACGGTCAGAATGAAAGAAAGCACTATTTCGGTTTACAGTATTTGACTGGCGCTTGTAATTATCACAGTAGCAGTTCGGGAATAGGTTCATCACAGAAATACGATGGAACAAATTATTACGGTATGGGACTTGAGTACAGGTATCGGAGTTCGGAAAATACTGAATTATGTTTTGGGATAACGGCCACAGTCAATAACATGGGGTTTACTTCCACATACAGTTGGCATCAAACAACCCCATGGGGTAGTGGAGGAGGAACAAATACGTCCTACTACGATGATCAATTTTTCATGTTCTCCTTACCCATTCATTTCGAGCATCATTTTCTAAAATATTTTTTTATTGGCGGAGGCCCTTCTCTGAATATACATCCGAGCAAGGGCTACAAATGGGGAGTAGGATTAGAGATTAATGTTGGTGCGGAATATATGTTCAAATCCGGATTAACTGTTTCAATCAGTCCTCGAGGACAATGGAACTGGTTAAATATTTCCGGTAATGAGGATTCCTTTGACGTTGGTATGGACATACTGTCCCAAATAGGTATCAATTTCGGGTTAGGATATAGATTTGGAAAACCATAAATACAGTTGTTGAGCAGCAAATTCAGTCAGGCAAATTTACAATTGCCATTAATAGACAATAGGTTAAACCAAATATAGTAGAAACATTTTTTTAATACACACAAAATCATTAACTTTTAAATTTTAAACATCATGGCAAAGTCTAAGAACAACGTAATTACCCATGGTTTGAGTGGGAAAATCGGCGATTTATTGGTATTCCGCCAACGTGCCGGCCAAACCGTCGTTACTAAGGTTCCGCAGCAGAAGCAGACCGCTACGGACAAACAAAAGGAAGTACGCAGGCGTTTCCAGCAGGCGGTGCTTTATGCTACCTCGGCATTGGCTGTTCCCGGCGCAAAAGAAGTATACCAGGGAGCGGCAAAACCCGGGCAAACAGCCTATAATGTAGCGGTAGCCGATTTCTTCAATGCCCCCGATATCCACGAGGTCGATCTTTCGGCCTATACCGGGCAACCCGGCGATACCATCCGCATCCGCGTATCGGACGATTTCATGGTCAAAGCCGTACACGTCACCATCAACAACGGCGACGGCTCACTGGTAGAGAACGGTAATGCCACAGCCGACGCTTCCGGCCGCTTGTGGACATACACTGCCACCCAAACCAACGATATGCTGGCAGGAGACAGGATACTGGTCACCGCTTCCGATATGCCGGGTAATATCACAGAGGAAGAAAGGGTTTTGTAAGAGTAGGCAGGTTGAATTTTGAAATTGTTGAAATCTTTGAATTGTGTCAGGGTCATTAAAACTAAACGACATTAAATCAAGTTCTTTGAAATGTATTAAAAACCAATTTAATACATGACAAAATATTTATAAGGCTTGAAAAGCCCGATTTTCATAACCGCAGGTCAACGACCTGCAGAGAAGTCAACAGACAATTATTGCCTGCAAGGCAAGACATATAGAACAGGACTATGTTGCCTTACAGGCAATGGCGATGTTAGCTGTCAATCCGCAGGTTGCGCTTCGCTTACCTGCGGTTATGAAAATATCGCCTTTCAGGCATAGAATAAGGGATGTCTAAATTTTGTCATGTGCTAACAAAAACCACTATTTTTGCAGGCGATTACAAAAAAATCATTGAAAACGGGGTGACCAGGCAATTATATTATATTTCCGGCGGCGATGGTCTGGCGGCTGTTTATGTCAAACAAAGCGGCCAGAGCGATCAGATATATTATGCCCACACCGACCATCTGGGTAGCATACTGTTGCTTACCAATGCCGATGGCGTACCAGTATTTAAAGCTACTTATGACGCCTGGGGGCAGCAAACACTTGACAATGCCAATGCCTTCAAGTTCCATCGCGGTTATACCGGGCACGAACACTTGCCAGAATTCGGCTTGATCAATATGAACGGAAGGATGTACGATCCTATTGTGGGGCGTTTCCTTAGCCCGGATCCTTATGTACAGGCGCCTGATTTCTCGCAGAGTTTCAATCGTTACTCATATTGTTTAAACAACCCGCTAATATACGTTGATCCTGACGGTGAGTTCTTCTTTGCAGCTTTATTGTCTGCCGTATTTCCTGGTGTTGGTACTGCAATAGGTGCGGTTATTGATGCTGCTTGCTGGGTGGCACTATCGGAGGTGGAATATATACAGTAAGTGCTGCATTAAGTCCAGGCGGTTTAAGTCAGAACTGGAACAGTAACAATTTTTGGCGTTCTGTGGGTGTTGGTGCTGTTTCTGGTGCAGTTACAGCAGGGATGGGATTAATGGCCCCCTCATTTACTGCTCAATATACAACCTTTGGAGCAAATTTGCCAACATATAGTTATAAAGCTTTATATGCTGCAGGAACAGCTATGGCAGCTACAGGGGCAGGGATGTTGACTAACGATTTGTTAGATGATGGTAAAATTAACACTCATTATTCCAGTTATTTAAGAGGAATGGGAATTGCTGGGCTCTCAGCCGGTTTAATGTCTTTTGGTTCATCTGTATATCAATTTGCAACTTGGGATAAGTTTACCTATGAACAACAAGCTGAATTGCTATCGAAAAGATATAATATAAAAGTTGAGTACACACCTGATCAAAGTTCAATCGGAAAATGGACGGGCAATTTTAATGATGGATTTGGAGTAAGTTTAAACAAAGATGCATTTTCCAGTCAAAGTTTTGCTAGACATGTTACAGAACATGAATTAGCACATATAAGTAGGTTAAATGATCCTTTTCGTAAACTTATGTTTGACAATGCAATAAATGATTGCTTTAATCCAAAGGCATTATCTAATTATATCGATTGGAATGAAACAAGGACACACATATATAGCCTTAACACAGCCTACAAACATCATTTATCGGCTCGTGATTGGTTTAGTGAACTTAATTTTATTCGGGATATGCATGGTTACAAAGGCGCACAACCAAAAGGATTAAAATTATGGATGTTATTATTAAATTTTAGATAATGGTTCTACTAATTTTATGTATTAGTTGGTTGACAAATAAACCAACATCAGACGTTGAAATGAAAATATACTTGAAAAACGTATCTGGAGATTCTTTAATCATGTACTATTCCGTAAAAAATAATTCACAAAAAAAATATTCTGTAAAAGTAGATGAAATATCCACTCTTCCAGATATTTCTCCATTTACTTTATATATCAATGAAAATGACAGTATACCATTAAGTTTTTATAACCCTTTTCATGGTTATCCCAAACAACCGGTTTATACTGTAGTCATGCCCAATGATAGTATTTCAGGATATTTTTACATAAACTTGAAAAAGCTCTATCAAGTAAAAGATATCCTATCGCTAGAACAACCACATAAAATAACAGGGAAGTGTTCTTTTCAGTTAATTTATTATAACAAAAATCTTGGAAAAAAGAAGTATAAAAAGATTAAGGCATACTCGGGGGCCAAAAGAATAAAACATCATGATCCTGTTTCGGATACATTACGTAGTAATATTATCTATTATAATTATCGGTTATAGTTTAATACGACTTTGTTGCAACGAATAATGTATTGGTTTTTAAATAATTACAAATGTAAATTTTTGAATTATTTTGAAGGCCATCTTTTATAATCGTTTAAGAATAAACCGTTTATCAAAACTTTCCAATTAAAATTTAAGTTTATAAATAACTGATAATCAGAATACCATCGTTGCAACAATGTCATTTTGGAAAATAAACTTCTTACGGCAAGCAGCGGGGAGTTAAATTCTAAGAAATTAAAAATAAAGATTTTATATTCATTAATCATTGAACATTAACCCTTAATCATTATTTGTTATGGCAAAGTCTAAGAACAATGTAATTACCCACGGCTTGAGTGGGAAGATCGGCGATTTATTGGTATTCCGCCAACGTGCCGGCCAAACCGTCGTTACCAAGGTTCCGCAGCAGAAAAAAACCGCTACGGAAAAACAAAAGGAAGTACGCAGGCGTTTCCAGCAGGCGGTGCTTTATGCTACCTCAACATTGGCTGTTCCCGGCGCAAAGGAAGTATACCAGGGAACGGCAAAGCCCGGGCAAACAGCCTATAATGTAGCGGTAGCCGATTTCTTCAATGTCCCCGATATCCACGAAGTAGATCTTTCGGCTTATACCGGGCAACCTGGCGACACCATCCGCATCCGCGTATCGGACGATTTCATGGTCAAAGCCGTACACGTCACCATCAACAATGGCGATGGCTCGCTGGTAGAGAACGGTAATGCCACAGCCGACGCTTCCGGCCGCTTGTGGACATACACTGCCACACAAACCAATGATATGCTGGCAGGAGACAGGATACTGGTCACCGCTTCCGACATGCCGGGAAACATCGCAGAGGAAGAAAGGGTTTTGTAAGTAGGCAGGTTGAATTTTGAAATTGTTGAATTGTTGAATTGTTGAATTGTTGAATCGTGTAGCAGTTGGTAATAGCCCTGACAATGGCAAAATGATACCCTGCCCGACTACGACATTCAGTCAGACGTTATTTACTCGCCTGACCGGACGGGCAGATCATTAACCATGCGAATCAAGGGTTGAATCAATTTACAATTTTCTTTATATGTTAAATAGCCCGAAAGGGCTTAATTTTCATAACCGAAGGTCAACGACCTTACGGTATATAAACGCAATTACCCTCTGCCTGAACCGCAACCCTGAAAGGGTAAGTTCAGCGTAAGCTAAAGGCAGGATTAAAAATAAGAAAGAGCATCATAAGACAGTGAGTTTTGAAGATGAATATCGCCAATTTTTGAAAGAAAATGGCATTGAAATTAATGAAAAGCATTTTCTAAAGGATTGAAAAATCCTGCCCTACAGACAGATGTCCTGTTACATTGTTTTTCCGTAGGTCAACGACCTGCGGTTATGAAAATATAGCTTTTCAAGCTATCGCTTTGCTTTAACTCATGATCCTGTCCGAAAAAGATGAGAATGTTATTTTGTCATTGTTACTTAGGAATGAAAACAAAATAATATGCCCAAAAATATCATTATTTGCATGTGAAAATAGCCCGTTAGGGCTTTCACGTCAGTAGAGATGCATTCAAGGATTATATATCCCTTGTCCGTAGGACATTAACCCACCGCAGAGGTTTATCCCCTACGGGGAAAAGAGGTCGAGGCAGCTTCGGTTCTATTGAT
>JAVBNI010000279.1:0-7365 GCA_031551645.1 Bacteroidales bacterium
CCCGCCACCCCAATTATTAATATCGTTGGCAAAGGCGCACAGGCTATGTATGATTTCTTCGGGGTTCCATCCTTTTTTGAACTCCAACCTGTCCCATTCGACGGCTTTTCCTGAAATTAATTGGTTAATATTGACGGGCAACGCCATGATAATTATATTGGCAATTTTTTATTAATAAATTTTGATTCCGGTATCATTTGGCGGCGCTTTAAACTCAAAAGCGACGAGTGACAATTCTTCATTCTTCATTCTTACCTCTCACCTCTCCTCCGTCGATTTCAGAATTTTCTCCACTTCCTGCTCCGTTCGGAACAGTTTTTCCTTGCATTCCTGTAAAAGTTTCGCCGCGTGTTTGATTTCGCCCGCCAAATCGTCGATATCCGTTTGTCCGCTTTCTATTTTTTCCAATATCGCTTCCACTTCTTCAATCGATTCGCGATACGACCGTTCTTTCTTTGTCATTTTTATTGGTTTTGTTGTGTTTGCAAAGATAACGATTGTTAAAGAATCAAAAAATGTATTTCCAAGGGCCGGCTGCATTTCAAGTTTCAGCGTAAAGACACGTTTTTATTTGTTATAATACCGATATTTTGTAGTTGACGTGTTATAAACTTTTTACGAGATTTCACTTTGATTATGAAGAGATCGTCCTTCTTCAAATACATTTATGAAAGTAATAAGCATATACCATCTTGTTAATAAATCTAATACACTTATTGGCCATATCTGTGAACGCATTTCATTATAATTTGAGCCATGTCCATGCCCATATTTCATTGTGATGAAACAGCAAATAAATAAAACTTATCGAAAAACAAGCAATCAATATGATATGACTTATAAGAAAAGAAACACCAACAATTCGTAATGCTTTACTTTGTTTTTGCAGGCTTATACTGCTCACGGGCAAGTTTTGTGCACGTTGGGACGAGGTTGAACCTCGTCCCTCATATCTCGGCAGGCTGAGCCTGCCAACATAAATCCGACTGAGGCACAGCCTCAGCCGAACATCATTTTGCACAAAACTTGACCGTGCGAGGTATAATTTTGAACCCGTGACGATTGCCAAAATGCAATAGCTGATGATAAATCAATGTCGTTTAGTTAAGGATTAAGTTGCGCTTACAGCGCGCAAATTGCTTTCGGCCTATATTCAATTCCCGAGGCGTTGCCGTCGGGCTGAAATAAGCCGGGCTTTCAGCCCGATTACCGAAAGAACGTCAGCCTGAAAGGCTAACTTAATTCAGCCCGATGGTAACGCCTCGGGTTTAAAATGAATGCCAATGAATAGCCCCATGACAGGTACGGAAAAAAACATTGCAATGATACACAGTCCCTGTAAAACTGTAAAGTATTGCCGTCGAATTTGAGTTTTCACAGGGTAACCGCATCAAAATAAAATGTGCAAACATTTTATAATGTCCATATTTTATCCACGAATTACACGAATTAACACGAATTTTATATTGGCACGAATAAATTTCAGCAAAGCTGAAATTTTGATTCGTGAAAATTGGCTTCGCCGAGCTAAAGGTTCGTGTAATTCGTGGACAAAAATATTGATGCGTTTGCCCCGGAGTTTTCATGTTCTTATATACTATACTCGTAAAAATATAGCGTGTTGGCTAATACGTTACTGTATAATCATACC
This sequence comes from Bacteroidales bacterium, assembly GCA_031551645.1. Classification (GTDB taxonomy): domain Bacteria; phylum Bacteroidota; class Bacteroidia; order Bacteroidales; family UBA4181; genus JAIRLS01. The sequence continues at coordinate 1,652 of JAVBNI010000279.1, forward strand.
AACGTGGGTGACAACCTCTTTTTTGCTTTCTATTACCCTTGTTTCCTGAGTATATATCGGGTATTTATCACAATGAGGATTATTTTTCACCATGATTGTTCGATTAATTTTTCTGGTTTTATCATTCTCATCATCTTGTGTGTAATAAGTGTCTTTGGTAAATGTACAAACAATCTCATCCTTGCCCTCTTTGTATGTCCCGGTATACTCACCAACAACGGCGTCGCTATAATACTTAATGCTGGCAATACCTTTGCCGTCTAAGTGAATACCTGAACTGAAGATATCTGTTTCATCATTGTTGATGATATAATTATCATTACAATAATCATTTCCGCTCTTTACCAAATATAATTGCGCCTTTAATTCGGCTCCCTTTTTGAGATAGTTATTGGAACCGGATACGGCTTCTCTTTTATACACTGTTTCTTCCCCGTCTTTATCCTTTGTAATGAGCCGGCTATCATTCAATTCAACAATCTCCACTTTGTAATTTTCCATCAGTTCCTGTTTTATACCGGGGATCATGTGATCTCTCATTATCGAATTAAAGGCTTCAACATATTCTCTGCCATTTGCTGCATTTGAATTTACCGGAACTATCTTCAAATCGTTAATATCGTAGTCGTAAATAAGATATGACTCTTTAATGTCATATTTTCCTGTTAACGACAAATGATATTTCATGGTGATTTTCCCCATATCCTCATCAAACGTGGAAAGAGCCATTACCCATTCATCCCTGACCTGTCCGTCAGCATCGAATGTTTCCCGGCCTTCGACGGTCGCCATTATATCCTCATCTTCTTCGTTGAATGAATAATAAAAGGTTCCGATAATGTCTTCTTTGAGTTTTTCGTCTCCGTTCGAACATTTGAAAGATAGAAGCGAAACGGCGATAACCATACTGCATAAAACTGTTTTAATGATTGGTGTAGATTGAATAGATTTCATTTTAAATGATTTTAAATTGATATAATGAATTAAATTAAAAAACTGTAATATAAAAACTGCCTGTCCAAGTATTCTTATTACCGTCAATGGTATTGATACTTATAGGAATATATATTCCTGTCGGTATATAAGCCGATACGGTAAATTTTATGGTATATTCCTTATCCTGACCCGAAACTATGCCGTACCGAGTTCCTCCGGCGGGTATATCACCATATTCAACAGGCGAAGCGGGTAAAAACTCCGGAATGTAAAACTTTTCGATGGTAAATGTTGCCTTTACCGCATTTGCTGTTCCTGTACCATTATTGGCAAGAGCCACTTTCATATAAATAGTTTCTCCCTTATTGATAATGCCATCATTGTTATTATCCGACACTATATCATATCCCGCATAATCAATCCGGGGAATGGATCGGTTGGAATTATTTTCATCTCGAGGGTTATTCCTGTCGAGGGTGAACGGGGGAATTTCAAAATCGCTGCATGCTCCCGACAGTAGGCACAGTAATAGGAATAATAAAGTAAATTTTATGCGATACATTTGGTTAAAAACTTAATTGATAAGATAATCCCGAGGCTTCAACTCCGGGTTCGTAATATACGGTGACCAACGATTTTTTGTATGCGCGTTGTTGTTTCTTATTGCCAAACCCTTTGGCGGCAACCCATATAATATCAGATACCCACACTGCTGCACCGGCAGCTGCGAGCACATAAAAGCCCTTGTTTAGTTTATCGGCCATCTTGTAATGTTCGTCCATGTCGGTTTGGTTGGTAGCGGCGTGGTATTTGTCATACTCTTTGTTCGACCATATCTTACATCCAACCCCGGCCCCTATCAACCCATACGTCAATGCAGCGCTCGCTATGCCGCGCTCTGCGCCGCCGGTTACAGGCTTCACACCCAGTCCGGGTATCAGTAGCGACAAGAACATATTGGATGGGCCGCCTGTACCCCGGTAACTCAATACCGAATTATTTGAGAAGTCAATATCATTGATACGATTATTCTGTATTTGTACCTTGTATTTGCCTATTGGGCCGCCGGCAATGAGCCGGGATACCTCTGTCCGGTAAAGGCTGTCGGGGTTATTGTAGATATCCATGCCTGCATTTGACCGTTTTACATTGAATGTTCGGTTATCCATTTTGATCCGGAAATCGTATTTTGCTTCGGCTGATACCGTATTTCCGTAGATATTATACACCGGGTTTAAATTTACCTTATCAACCGCAGCAAGGGCGATATTACTCAGGTTATAACCTGACGGATTGATATTATTTACCCTGTATGTTGTGCCGCCGGTTGTATCTATTTTGAAAGTGACCGAGAAGTCAAGTTTTCCACTCAGGTACTTGCTCGATAGTTCATCTTTGATTGTCGAAATAATCTGAATTTGTGTGCTATTGTATATCTCCGGGTTAAAGTCTTTATAGGCATACACCAAATTTTTCCGATCTTCAAGAGCTTTTCTTTTTCTTTCGGCCTCCGCCTTTTTTTGTTGTTCTTCGATTTCCTTACGCCGCCGTTCCTCTATTTCGGCCATTTCTTTGCGCAGTTGTTCCTCTGCGATTCTTTCCCGGTCCAATTGTGCTTGTCTTGTTAATTCGGTATCGAATACTATTTTTTGTTGGGGATAATATGCTATTTCGTCACTACCTCGTTCTACTTCGTAAATATAAGACCGATATACAGAAATCGCCTCATCGATATGCGTATATGTTGTTCGGTCGTCAATTAATTTATAAAACGAAGTTCCAATTTTCGAAATATTATCGGAAGGATTATAATTCCGGAAAAACTCATTAATATCTATCAATTCATTATTATCTCCATTTTGCATGGAAGGCTTATCTATCTCTATTTCATACAAAATTGATATTTTACCGGTTGAATTATCTTTTTTGGTTTTCTTTAGCAATACTCCATTCCGATACAGGCAGGTTTCAATCTGTAATACCTTATTCTCGTAATATTTTGCAGTCCACGTCCCGTCAAAATAACCCATATTATTGAATTGTCCGTTTACCGTTGTGTTTTCATTGCGACTTTGGCGGCTGTATGAGAATGCCCCCGCAAAGCGATCATCCTTAAAATTGGCTTCGGACATAGTCGTTATGGTTATCGGCTTAAACTCGTTTTTGCCGTAACCGCCGGCAGCCATGTAAGCCTCCAACCGGCGTGCCTGATAAGGTTCGACAGCTCTATAAAGTTCGTAATTGAACGAACGTATTTCCTTGCACGAAAGTGTCCAATTTCCCGACAGTTTTCCATCCCTGTAATTCCCGGAAGCCTGAGCATTTGTATTCATTTTTACAAGTCCCCATAATTCTGATTCTTGCCGGTTCGAAAATTCATATTTCCAACTTCCGCTTTTCCGGTCATCCAAAAAATTACCCGAAATGATGACGGAATTATCATTGGTTCTGAATGAAAAGGGGCCGGTGAATATCCTGACATCCTGCCTGTCAATATAATGATAAGTTGCGCTCCCTGAAAATTTGGCGGTGTTAAAATTCCCGCTGTAAACTTTGTTTTGGGCTTTAATTGCAAATGTGATTGCAAGAAGGCATAGTATTGTGATGATTCGATTCATTGTATCTTATTTTTTCAAATTTTTATTAGAATTATTATGCCACCGTTTATAAAGAATAATAATTATGATCCAAATAAGAACACCACCAATAAATTTATTATGAGAGGATTTCTTTTGGTGATTTTTATTAGGGATTACCAAAATTACAGTTTCCATAAATTGAAATTTTAATTAATCTCCAAAAAATCCACCAAATAAAGCCCGTATAGCTTCTTCAAACAAGCATAATGCAACAATTAACATCCCCCATTGAATAACAGGTGCATCAAAGAAATGAGTATTCTTAAAAACGCCGTAATAAGCATCATTAAATCTAACAAGAATGGCACTGCTATCAAACAGGATACCTTCCTGTTTTGGATTTAGCCTACCTGTTGCAAGATATTGTTGAAATAAAGATATCTTTTTGTCCCATACCACATGCCAACTTCCAAAATGACATATTGCCCAGCCGATCAGACTGAATAGAACAAAATACTTTATTCTGCTGAACCAGGAAGTGCCCTCTTCGATACTATCTTCGATTTGATCATCGTTCCCCTCATTAGCGTGGCTGTCCGAATCCTGTTTTATTGCTTGTTTTTTCTCAAACAATTTAGCATTAAGTACCATCTCAAATTCGTCAAGATCAATACCCTCTTCTTCAGCTTTTCTAAAGAGCACCTGTTTCTCTTTATCCGATAAAACTCCGTCAGCCAAAGCTAAGTCGATAAGTCTTTCAATTTGTTCGCTATACAACATATTTATTGGTTTATAAATTGATATTAAGTTGCTATCCTTTCCTTCTGGGGAATCTTGTTTTGGATCGAGCCTAACATATACCTTGGACTACCCTCCAAGCAACCGTTGGACTGTAGTCCAATACATGTTTGGACTACTATCAAATGTATGCTTGGACTATAGTCCAAGATATGGTTGGACTATAGTCAAACGGACAACTTGTCGAGAAGCGTTCCCGGTTTTACTTTCTTATTGCCCGGAGGCAGTATCCTTACTTCGAGCGTATAATCGCCGGCCGGCAAATTGTCGGGAATCAGGAACACCACATGCGACCCTTTTTTCGAAAGGATTCTTTCCACACGTATTTCGGTGTCGCCTGTTTTCAGGAAGATACCCTGTTGCGGATCGTCCTGTTTGAAATTGAGCCGTATGCCGGTCAACGATGCCGTTCCGCCGGGGGTAAGCGCTTCGTTCACCGTGCCCGATGCCACATCCTCGAACTGTACCGGCAGCGGGGCATTGCTCGCGGCTTCCACTTTTTCCACCTTTACTTCGTCCGAAACCTTGTTGTAGCGCCTGCCGAGGGTTGTATTGAACCGCATCTTGTGCCGCGAGCTGTCGAACCTATCGTTTTCGTCTTTGAGCACGCCTTGCAATGCCGGCCGCACTTTGATAAATTCGGTGTTGATGCCGTAACCCTGCTTGAGGAAATATTCGTGCGCACCGATTATTTCTTCGTAGTTGCCCTTGGCTTCGGCCATGGTAATGCCCGATCCGGGTCGGGTTATATATTCTAAAATTTCCTTTTCGGTTACCACTTCGTAACCGGCCACTTGCATGCGGCGATCATTCGGATCGGGTGTCATCGGGTTGTCAATCGTATAATACTTGATTTTCATGACGCTTGATTTTTAAATTATTGATAAATTGGTTTTAAATTAGTGACAAGTTACAAGTGACGGGTGGCAGGGTCTCCGCCGTCCTTTCGAGACCTCTCCCCCAACCCCTCTCCACAAGGAGAGGGGTGACGCGCTTCCGACCCCGAGTTGTGAACTGTTCCGGAATGAGCCTTTTGGATTTGCGGATAAATGAATATAGTATGCTGCTTTGCGGGTCTCCACCGTACCGGCTCCCCTCTCATGTTGAGAGGACGGGGGATGCAACCGTTGACCGGGCTTTCGAGACACGAATCATTATACGGATCGGTTTCGATAAAGTTTCATTATCATGGTAAAAAACTATACAGTATGCAAACTCTTATTTCTTACCTCTTACCTTTTACCTCCGGTAATCGTTGTGTTCAGTAGTGTATATCGGGTATTTTAGGGTTGTCCTCCCATTCTTCATTCTTACTTTTCCTTCTGTTTTTGTTGTGTTTGCACAGGTAACGATTGTTAAAGAACCAAAAAATGTATTTCCGCAATAGCGTGATCTATCAAT
>JAVBNI010000267.1:0-14938 GCA_031551645.1 Bacteroidales bacterium
ATAACAGGCATTTTCTTCCGGAAATCGCTCATAAAAATATATAGAATTAACCCCCATAAATCGATCTCTTGTGCCCATGCTACAAAGGTAGCATCATTTTTTAATTAGTGCGCACTAAGCGCCTATACCGATAAATTTTTATTCTCTTGTAAAATTCAAAAGCCTAATCGCATGATCGTTCATTCAGGTCATTCAGGCAAGCATTCATTTTCAATTCTCAATTCTCAATTACTTACTGTTCTCCTATCCATCGTTTACTTCTTACTCAGTGTAACTGTAAACGATGCATCTGTTGCCGTGATGCCATAGTCCTTGCAGGTTTTGGGGTCACCGGCTTCATTCAACACTGCATCTGCAACCTCAATAGCATATACTTTCGAGGAGGCTTTATCCATCTGCAGCTTCATGCTTTGGGCATCAACCGACAATACGGTAAACACCATTTGCAGCCCTGCGACATTGGTGGTAAGCACTTTGTCCTTATAAGTAAAAGTGCCATTATCACCATCCATGACGCATTTGCCGCTGGTTTCGAACTTATACGTCTGGTTATAAGAGGTCATGTCTACAGGCAGCTCATCTTTTATAGCGTTGGTTACCTGGTAGGGACTAGTGCCATTGGTGTAAACGGCAGTACCTTCGAGCTTTTTCAAAAGCCAGGTCCCGGCTATTTCACTGTTGGCGTTGTTGCCACCATTATCATCGCCGTCATCGTCTTTACCGCACGATACCAGCAACAAAGCCGGCAAACAGAACATTACTAAAATAAATTGAAAGGTTTTCATAAGAATTAAATTAATGGGTTCAACTAAAATATTATCAGATAATTAATATACATTTTCAACAATTTTTCATTTTTATTAGATGATCTGGGTTTATCCTTGTCTGTGGTTAGGGATCAATTGTACTCCGGTGAAAACCGGATTTTCGTTCTGCACTCCGGCAACTTCGCAGGACAATTTCCGGGAAATATTTGTGTACTGCGCCCAACCTGCCAGTATGTACAACAGTAGTGCTCCAATGCCGCATAAAACAGACATTTTCAACGATAAAACCTCTATAAATAAAAGAAAGTACGGGATCGAAAAACATGCTGCGAATACAATATGCTGTAACATCCCGGTTCGAAACCTAACCGGCTTACCATATATTATATTAACCTTTTCAATTTTCAGGAAATCATCCGGTATGTAGAATTTACATCCACAAAAAACAGAAACCGGCATGACAATACCAGACATCTTAATGGTTTTTGCCACCAATTCCGTACAATACATGGTATCATCATCGTTGAAATTCAATTTATAATCATATGGTTTGCCAAGCTGGGATACAGCAAAATCGACCGACCGGTTCCGTAATTGGTCCGAACCATAAGGAGGTCTGATTACACAAACCGATTTATATCCGTTTAGGAATGTATTAATGTCTGTTCGCATTACACACGAACCATACGGATAAACCGTAGTGGCTTCAATTACATACCCGTTGCCCTCATATATTCCGGCATGTCCGTAATTGGAATTGCCCACAGCTTTCACCGCCAGTTGCCATACCGGAAAATGTCTGTCCGCATACAGGATGATATCTCCGGGACGGATATCTTTCATAATAGAATGGAGTTCCCCCGATGAAAGCTTTTTTCCGAAACAGAAAAAAGGAATATCAAAGATCAGTAAAAATACCCGCGAGACATGGTGGACAAAATGTGACAACAATACCTGTACGTCCGGGACTCTGCTTATCCAACAGTGACATCTATTCGTAAAATTCCGTGGTTCCATAATTCACACGTGAAGGATGTATCAAACAGGTTCGAATTACCAGTATATATACTCGCGAGTGGCGCTTTCGTATTTGTCGTGTTTCCATGTTGAACCATCCCGGTACTCACATGTTCGTTTCGTCCAATTGCCTTGGCTGTCGTACTCATAGCTATAACGGTATTCGCCGTAGGACTTTTTGGTGGCCATATACCCCTTATCATTATAGGTATATTCATCAATGTCGGTTTCACCGTCTTCGAGCGTTTCCTGTGAAGTCATCAATAGAAAACCGGCGATTGTTGTGAATTTTGTAGTTACTATCATGTCGTCGGTCGAATGATAAACGACTTCCGAAGGCAGGCCGTCACGATCAAACGTGACAAACACTTCGGTACCTCCGCCTGAAGGATTTTGAAATTTGATATGCGAAGGATAATTTGCATTGAAGTCCGCAATAATTTTTACCTCCTTACTTCCAAACTCATCTGCAAGCATATCGATGCCGCCGACATTACCATCGAATATGATCTGATTATCGGTATTTGACTTATAATTGACCACCATCGGGTCATACTCCCGTATCTGATAACGTACTGAAGTCACTCCTCGTTGTAGACGCAAATCCTCCATCGAATAAATATTCGTGGGGATGTACTTGTCATGAGCGCCGTTATAACCAAATTCGGCTACTTCTACCGTAGGGTTGCTGGCGCTTCCATAAACTACTTTCGTAAGGCGGTTTTGATTATCGTAGGATAATGTAAGACCCGAAAACCGGCCATCTGACCTGCACGAATGATTTTTGATAAGACAACCTTGTTCATTGTATTCCAACAGATCGTAATCTCCCGACGATTGGTCATATTCCGCTACTTCCTTTGCGATTTTTACTTTACCATTCAATTGATGTTGCCGATAACCGTCGCTCCAGAAAGTAGATTCAGGAGCTATACTATCATCGGAATTTTTATCTTTACTACAAGAAGCTATTACAAAGCAACATAATAAGAATATGGTCTTCTGGCTGAATAAATTAATCGTTTTCATAATGGATGTTTTTTTGGTTTATATATTGAAATACATCACAAATATACAGGGCGGGAATGGGCTTTATATCATGTAAAACACTGTATTTTACAAACATATATCCAATAGAAACAAACATGGTAAAATCGTACACAAACCGGATATATCAAATCGCCAACGTGGATAAAATCCGCAGTTATTTTGTACTTTCGCAGGATAAAAACCTTCAAATTATTATCTAAAAATGGACAAACAGGCTATACAAGAGAAGCTGGATGTGATACTTGGTCTTCTCAACCAATTTTGTGTGGAAAAACTTGATGATGAGTATGCGGCATTGTCAGAAAAATTACTCAAAAAATTAGGTCGGAAAAGGATCGTTCCGTTTATGACCGGAAAACCCGAAATATGGGCGGCAGCTATCATACATGCCCTTGGAAAGATCAATTTTTTGTTTGACAAATCATCAGAGCCATATGTTTCGGTTACCGAAATCAATGAATATTTTGGAACCAAGACATCAACAACAGGCAATAAATCGAAAGAAATCCGCGATATGTTTAAGATGGGGTATTGGGACAACGAATTTGCAACTTCACGGATGCGGGATAGCGACCCTTTTGCACAAATGGTTATGATAGATGGTATGATTCTCCCGTTAAGTATGCTTCCCGAAGAACAGCAACAAATTGTAAAGCAGGCAAGGGCCGAAGGGATAGATATTGCTTTTAGAACCAGTAAATAGTATTTGGTGAAAAAATATTTTGGAAAAACGTTGTAATCTATCATATGAAGAAAAAATAAAGTAGCTTTGTCGCGCATTATTAATGGGAGAAATGCGGATATAGAAGTGTGGGATTATATTAATTTTATGGTTATGAAAAGATTGCTTTGGATATTTATAGTACCGTTATGGGTATGTACTTCTTGTATTTTTTCAGGAAAACAAAGTTTCTCGAGCGAAGATATTTCTATCACTTGGGAATTGAAATCAAATTTTGCAGTTGATGGAAAAACCTGCATGATGGAATTTGTGTTGACCAACAATGGGAAAAAAACCTTGGGAAACGAAAACTGGACGCTCTATTTCACCCAGATGAATTCGCCTGTTGTTCCCAATGAGACCAATTCTCCGGCAAGAGTAGAGTTCATCAACGGGTATTTTTACCGGCTTGCCCCCAACAAGAATTTTAGTCTGGCGCCAGGAGCATCACAGGCGATTACTTATTATTTCGAAGATAATATTGGCCGGGAAACCGATGCCCCTTGCGGATTGTATTTTGTGTTCAATGAAAACACATCCGGACAGCAAATTGTGCCTATTCGCCAGTATACAGTTCTTCCGTTTGTCCGTGAAGAACAGCTAATGTATGGCCCCAATGATGAAGAACCGATCATGACAGTAGCCCGGCGTTATGAACTTAATAGTCATGTTACTTCTGTGCCTGCCGATAAACTACCGGTGATCATCCCGGCGCCTGTCGAAGTGAAATATCTGCCGGGCGAACTTGTTCTGGGTAGTGCGGTAGAACTCGTATACCAGGAAGGTTTGAAAAATGAAGCTGATTTTTTTACAGGTTTTCTTCGTCAACAGTTTGGAGTTAATTTGTCTGCTAAAGAAAGTACTTCCTTGAAAGGGGCTGCAAATACAATTACACTGAAAACCGGTACCGTTTCCGTGAAGGGGATAACGAATGAAGCTTATTATTTGGACGTAACCCCCGATAAGGGAATTGTTATTGAAGGAAGTGATGCTTCCGGAGTATTTTATGGCATTCAGAGTCTGATCCAGCTTATCCCGGTCGAGCTGTTTAAAACAGGGATAAGGGATAACATAAGGTTTGCGGCTGTGGCGATAAAAGATGCACCGCGTTTCGGATACCGGGGACAACATCTTGATGTTGCCCGTAACTTTCATAACGTGAAGCTGATGAAAAAGGTTATAGATATAATTTCCTTCTACAAGTTAAACAGGATGGACATTCGTTTGACAGACGACGAAGGATGGCGTTTGGAAATACCCGATTTACCTGAATTAACCGATATAGGTAGCGTTCGCGGACATATCCTTGACGGGGACGATTATCTTCAGCCGGCTTTTGGTTCAGGTCCATACCCGAACGATCCCAGTATATATGGCAGCGGATACTTCAGCCGGGCTGATTTTATCGAATTGGTCAAATACGCGGCACAACGCCACGTCGAAATTATACCCGAAATATGTTACCCAAGCCATGCCCGGTCTGCGATTATTTCCATGGAAAATCGTTACGATAAATACATGAAACAGGGCGATAAAACAAAAGCCAACGAATACCGGTTACGCGATCCCGACGATAAATCCAAATACCTGTCTGCGCAACTGTTTACTGACAATGTCGCATGTATGGGTATGGAGTCGACTTACCATTTTTATGATAAAGTAATTGGTGAAATTAAGAAGATGTATGATGAAGCCGGCGTTCCATTCAAATTTTTCCATACCGGAGGCGACGAGCTTGCTAATGGAGCATGGATGGAATCCCCTTTATGCAAACCTTTTCTTGATAAATTGGATGGCGCTAAAAACACAACTAATTTGAATGCAATCTGTTTTAACCGTATGGTTGAGATTGTAAACAAATATGTTTCGCTTATCGGGGGATGGGAAGAAGTCGGATTGAGGACAAATGCCGATGGAAAAAAATACCCCAATCCGCAGTTTGCCGGTAAAAATATTGTTCCATACGTTTGGAATAATCTGTTTGGAGACGAAGATCTGGGGTATCGCCTTGCTAATGCCGGTTATCCTGTAGTCCTTTGTAACGTATCGAATTTCTATTTTGATCTGGCATACGATAAAGACCCATTAGAGACGGGTTTAACATGGGGTGGACTTATCAACACGAAAGATGCCTTTTATTTTGCTCCGTATGACATGTTCAAGACAACTGTTTCGACCAATCGGGGAAAACTATATACAGACGACGATTTTAAGGGAAAGGAGAAGCTTAAACCCGAGGCGCGGAAAAACATTATGGGTATACAGGCGCAGCTATGGAGCGAAACATCGACAAGCCCCGATCGTATCGAATATTACCTGTTACCGAAATTGTTGGGTTTTGCTACAAGTGCATGGAGTCCTGAACGTCCGTTCGAGAAAATCGACAATCGCCAAGATCGTTTAAAAGAATTTGATTCCGAGTGGAATATATTTGCAAACGCGGTTGGTCAACGTGAAATGAAACGTCTGGATTATTTATTTGGAGGGTATGGTTATCGGATTGATCCTCCGGGAGCGGTTATTCTGGATGGTAAACTTCATGCTAATAATGAATTTCCAGGTTTTGAAATACGGTATACAACTGACGGATCTGAACCTACACGTGCATCATCCTTATATACGGGACCTGTTGATATGAAAGGCGCAGTCACGCTAAAAGCCTTTAACGCCGTTGGAAGAAGCAGCCGGACTTCGGTGGTACAATAATAATTGATCAGCATTGTAAATATTTAATTTTCTTTGTCTTACCAATAATAACTGATAACTGATTCATATGGATGATGTTGTAAAATCAAAACGACTGAAATCGTTAGATGCTTTTCGAGGATTTACTATTGCGGCCATGATCCTGGTAAACAATCCGGGAACTTGGAGTTATGTTTATGCTCCGCTCCGGCATGCCAAATGGTGGGGGATAACCCCAACCGATATGATTCCGTCTGCTTTCCTCTTCATTGTGGGAGTGGCTATCGCGTTTGCTTATACCAAAAGGAAACAGGCCGGTGTGCCACCCAGGCAGATGTATTCGAAAATTATTATCCGTTCCGTAAAAATCTTTTTGGTAGGGATGTTTTTGAATGTTTGGGGTCTGCTGCCCGAGATGAATTTTGAGATGTTACGCTGGACAGGAACATTACACCGGATCGCCTTTGTCTTTTTATGTTGCGGCTTACTTTTTCTTCATACATCCTGGCGTATACAGGCATTCATAGGCGGTGCCATTTTGCTTATATACTATGCCGTTCTTGTGTTTATTCCCACTCCGGGCTATGGTAAAGTCATGCTCGAACCGGGTATAAATATTGCACATTGGGTGGATCAACATCTTTTGATCGGTCACATGTGGCAGGGAAATTGGGATCCCGAAGGGATTCTGGCTAATATATCTTCCGTAGTTACCGGGATTACCGGAATGTTGGCGGGCGCTTACCTGTTATCGTCCGATAGTTGGGAACGAAAAGTAATCAATCTCTTTTTTGCCGGGGGACTTGCTATTATTGCCGGGATATTGTGGGGCTGGGGATCTATACTGGGAGTCAGCGCCAATCTCTGGTCACCTGCCTATGTCCTGATATCTTCGGGTTTTGCAGCTTCGGTACTCGCTGGCTGTATATATGTGATTGACATATTAGGGAAAAGCAACAATCCGGTAGTAGATTTTGGCATAATTTACGGAATGAACGCCATAGCCGTATACGTATTGGCCGATATACTCAACCCGCTTTTCTATGCGGTTAAACTTAGCGGGATGCCATTGAATGGCTGGTTTGTTCATTTGATGTCCGAAGTCCTGTTTTTTACCCCGAAATTTGCCAGCATGTGTTATGCAATCATTTATGTAATGATTTGCTTCGTACCCGCTTATTTCCTCTACAAGAAAAAAATATTTATCAAATTATAGATGGCTGTATTTTTATGTGGAATTGACGGAGGAGGTACGACTACTTCCGTAGTAGTTTGTGATGAGCAGGGGGAGGTTCAATTTCAATTTCAGGCGGAATCCATTAACCATTATGGTATCGGGTTGGAAAAGGCGCGTGAAAACTACTCCCACATTAAAGATCAATTGGTAAAAAGGTTGGGCCGTCAACCTGACATGACGTATATCGGTTCTTCGGCCCTGGATGGCGAAGCAGATGCAAAGACAACTCATTTGCTGGTCGGGGATATCTTTACCAATAAAGTGATCATTCACTCCGATGTATATATTGCTCTTTTAGGTCTTACGCAAGGAGATTCCGGAGCGCTTCTGATTTCTGGTACTGGTTCGATGGCCTGTGCTGTGGATGATGCAGGTAATTATTTTACTTGTGGAGGTTGGGGACAAATACTTGGCGATGAAGGTAGCGGTTATCACCTTGGGCTGATGGGGATTCAGGCTGCATTACGTGCCTATGATCAAATTGCACCTCCGACAATACTTACCGAACGTTTGACCGCATTTTACGGTCTATCTAAACTTACGGATTTGATAGAACTGGTATACAATCCACCCATAGAAAAAAGCCGCATTGCCGCTTTTGCGATTGAAGTAGAACATGCAGCCCTGCAAGAAGACAAAGTCGCTTTGGATTTATTGAATAATGAAATTGATTGGCTTTACCGCCTTTCACAAGCGATCCTGCAGAAAAGTAAGGTCAAACTCTTGGGTTTGTACGGAAGCATGTTGGTGAAAAGCCCTGTCATTGGGCAACAACTTATGGCTAAGTTTACCGGTTCGGATATCAAAGTTTTGTATCCATGTTTTACACCTGAAATAGGAGCTTTATTTGGAGCATTCAAAATTCAAAATATTCCCATCGACGAAAAAATCATCAAAAATTTATCTAAATATCATTAAAAACAGGTATGAAAAAAGCAATACAATATATTGAGAACGTCCAGCGTTTAGTAGCAAAAGCTTTGGAGACCCAACTTGATAATATCGAACAAGCTGCCCAAATCGTTGCAAATACGGTTATGAATGGAGGGTACGTATATACATTCGGTACGGGTCATTCGCACATGATGGCCGAAGAACTATTTTATCGTGCTGGTGGTCTGGCCCGCGTTTATCCCATACTCGAGGAAGCTTTGATGCTTCACAATGGCGCAATAAAGAGTACGGAACTTGAACGTATTGAAGGCTATGCCGAAATTATTCTCAGTATGTTGAATTTAACGGAAAAAGATTGCCTTATTGTGGCTTCAAATTCTGGGCGCAATGCAGTGAATCTTGAAATGGTCTGGGGAGCACAAAAACGTGGACTTAAAGTAATTGCCCTCACAAACCTTACTCATTCGAAAGCCCAGGAATCGCGCCATAAAAGTGGTATGAAGCTATACCAAATTGCCGATGTTGTCATTGACAATCTGGGTTGTATCGGCGATGCATCCATTTATATTGATCAGATTGACCGGAATATAGCGGCAACATCCACCTCATTGGGTGCCATGTTGTTGAATGCAATTGAAGTAGCAGCAGTCGAAATCATGCTGGAAAAAGGTTTTGTCCCTGAAGTCTTTTCTTCCAGTAACCTTGATGAAGGCGATGAAATCAATGACGCTATCCTCAGCAGGTACAAAAATTTTGTGAAGCCGTTATAATTCGAAATATTTCATCTAAAAGGTTAATTTTAGTTGCCTAAAAGACCCAAAATGAGTATTGTAAGAGGCGGAACAATTAAAAAATTTAACAGCCTTGAGAGTTGCTAAGACATCAAAATTGACTTTATATTATTGCAAATGTTAAACCTAAAAAACAATCAATCAATGAGAACTTTTACATTTATTCTTTGTCTGACCTGTATACTTACCATTACAGCGCAGGCACAACTCCGCAATCAGGATGTTTACAAAGTTCAGGAAATAAATCAGTCGCGTGTGCGAACAGAAATTGCAATTCCGGGCTTTGCCAATTACCAAACGTTAAAATGTGATTTTCATACCCACACAGTCTTTTCCGATGGGAGAGTCTGGCCGGATATCCGCGTGAACGAGGCATGGCAACAAGGGTTGGATGCCGTTGCAATAACCGATCATATCGAAAATCGGCCCAGAAAAGACGTAGTGTTAGGCGACTTGAATGAATCATACGTAATTGCGAAGAAGGCAGGCGACGCTATTGGCTTTATCGTCATAAAAGGTACAGAAATTACGCGTAGTAAACCGCTTGGTCACTTGAATGCTCTTTTTGTGACCGATGTTATGCCCATGGATGTAGCTGACCCGTTGGCTGCCATTGACGAAGCAAAGAAACAGGGTGCTTTTATCATGTGGAATCATCCGGGATGGCCTGACGACAAGTCAACTTTTTACCCGGTACACGAACAATTGATCAAGGAGAAAAAAATCGACGGTGTGGAAGTATATAACCACATGGAATATTATCCCGTGGTGTTCAATTGGTGCAATCAATATGGATTGGCATACATGGCAAACTCGGATGTTCACCATACAATTATGGGTGATTACGGTTCTAATATTCGTCCCATGACGTTGGTTTTTGCCACAGACAAAAGCGAAAAAGGGATTCGTGAAGCACTATTTGCCAAACGTACCGTAGCTTTCTTTTATGGTGAGTTGGCTGGAAATCCCATATATCTACAACCATTACTTCTGTCTTGCTTGAAAATACGGCCGGTAGCCGAAAAACTGTTAGAAATAACGAACGTTTCCGATATCTCTTTTCAGATGATCGATAATAATGGGAAATTGTATATTTTTCCTGCTCAAAAGACAATCCTAATGGAAAAACCCCAAGCCGAAACCTTGACCGTAACAAATTGTCATACCGGACTGAATAAAAAGATGACCATTCCGACCGGAACTTTTTTTAATCGTAAGTAGTAGAATGGAATACCGGGAGTAGAAGAATGCAATTTGATTCGGATATTATTATAAAAAATGCCCGTACAATTTTGTACGGGCATTTTTTATAAATTGACTTTTGTCTTAAAACAGCGAAAACGCATATCCCAGCATCACCGAACCAGCGCCGAGCCGGTTGCTACCGTTGGCGCTATTTTCTTGCACGGTAATGAATCCGTAGTTACCTCCTGCTTCGAGGAAGAAGTAATTACGGTTGCACTGGTAACGGATGCCCACATTGCCAGTGAGGCCGAAGTTTGTGGTTTTCATTTCAGGGGTGATATTGGTGGTGCCGAAAGTAACCGGTTCGGTCAATACCTCTTCCATTGTGGGGAACTTGCTTGTAACAAGGGCTTGGATGGATGGCTCCAGGTCGTCCCACACGGTTTTTGTTCCTGAAGCGTCGGCATACATCAAACTGGTGCCTTTGGATACCTGCTTGCCCGAGATGAGGAACGATACAAACGGTCCGGCATTCACGTACACACGCCACGGCGATTGGCCGAGGTTCCAGCCGAATTGCGCCAGCAAGGGAATCATCACATAATCGAATTTAGTGGTATTATCCACATTAGCATAATAGTATGTAGGCATGTCTGCGGCAATGGTCATCAGGTCGGCGATTTGCTCATCGGTGATTGACATGCCCATATTGTTACCCATAGCTGTGATCATCCTTTGCGAAGGCATGGCCTGCATTCCGTCCTTCTTGCCGCCCTGTCCGCTGTATTCCACGCCAAGACGAAAGGAAATCAACTTATTGAACTGTACCTCGGTGAAGATACCCGCACCCATTGCCAACCGCGATTTGTAACCTTCGCTGACAGGGGTATTAGTACCGCCTGCGGTGATGTTCGGCAGGTTCAGCCCGCCTTTAATTCCGAATTTGACATCTTGCGCGTACAATCCGCAAGTTACCAAAATGATACATGCTGTGCTAATAAGAAATTTTTTCATTGTTGATTTTTGATTATTTCTTTATTGACCTATTAGGTTCTCAAAACCTATCAGGGATACTTACATCATTCCTTCGATATTCCACACGAATGCCCGCAGACCTTGTTGTTCGGCTTTAGCGTCGAGCTTTCTGAGACTGCAAAGCAAAGGCTCCACACGCTCTTCCTCGGTGATGGCGAGGATAGCCGAGTTCATCGAAGGCCACGTGTGATTTCCGAAATGGGGTTCACCGCCGTTGGTACCACGACCGTGTACATCGGCCCATTTGGTGTAACCTTTGATGTAGTGACGATCCAAGATACTGCTCACTGCTTCGGTAAGCGCTTGGTTATGGGCTATGAATACTGCTTTCATTTTTAATTTTTTAAGATGGAACATATAAGATCGTAAGATATGTAAAATCGTAAGAAAACCTTTTTTACGGTCTTACGATCTTACACGTCTTGTCTTCTAACATTCATCGTCATCTTGGATGATGCGACGACGTTTGGTTTTCTTGAGCGAACGTACGCCGAATACCGTGTATACGATGGGAACGATCACCAGCGTCAATACGGTGGAAAAGGTTAACCCGCCGATGATGGCGATACCCATCGGTTGCCATATTTCGGAACCTTCGCCTGTGCCGAGCGCTAATGGTAACATACCGAGGATGGTGGTCAATGTGGTCATCAGCACCGGGCGTAAACGCGATTTGCCGGCATTGATTACCGCTTGATTGATGGATAATCCGCGTTCGCGCAACAGGTTGGTAAAGTCAACCATCACGATACCGTTCTTCACCACGATACCCACCAGCATGATGGCACCGATGAGAGCAATGAGGCTCAACGGGGTGTTGGTGATGAACAACGCGAGGAATACTCCTGTGAAGGCGAACGGCAGCGAGAGCATGATGATGAACGGCATGCGCAGCGACTCGAACTGCGTAGCCATCACGATGTATACCAATATGATAATCAATATCAAAAGTATTCCCAAGTCTCCGAACGATTCGGCCTGTTCTTCGGCATTACCGCCCATCGCAACGTTGATACCCTGGGGTATTTCCGTACCAGCCAATATGGTATTGATTTCCTGCACTACCTGCCCCAATGCCGCGCCATACAACGATGCCGACACAGTGATGACGCGCTGGCGGTTTTCGTGCTCGATGGTAGGCGGCGAGAAGTATTCGATTACCCGGCCTACGTCTTTCACACGGATTGCCTGTCCCGAAGCGCTGTATATCTTGATGTTTTCGATATCCTCAATGGATTCGCGGAATTTTTCGTCATAGCGAACCACGATGTCATATTCATCGCCTTCTTCGCGGTATTGGCTTGCGATCAGCCCGTTGATACGGTTACGTACGAAAGTCGATGCCGTAGCGGTGTTCAGTCCGTACAAAGCCAATTTCTGGCGGTCGAAAATCACACGGTACTCAGGCTTCATATCCTCGCGGCTTAGCTTTAAGTCGCGCGTACCCTTGATCGACTGCATTTTACCCATCAATTCCTTCGCAAATGTTTCGGTTTCGTTGAAGTCGTAACCGAATATGCGAACTTCCACGTCGGCGCCGCTACCCATCATGGCGCCACCGCCACCACCGGGTGTTACGGAATATTTCACGACTTCGGGATACGTATTGAACTTGGCACGCATCAGGTCGGCCATCAGGAAAATGTCGCGGTCACGCTTCTTCGCATCGGTAACCTTCATGGTGATGCTGATCACATGCGAGCCCGATGTGCTGAAAGCCGCCCAGATATTGCTACCATCGGCAGCGCCGGTACTGGTGGAAATTACTTCCAGTTCGGGAAATTCCGCCTGGATGTACTTGGTGATCTTATCCGTCATTTGTTTGGTATACTCCAGCCCGCGGCCTTGTTCCAGTTCCACGGTTGCTTCGATCTGCGCATTGTCTGTCTTCGGGAAAAATTCCGAAGGCACGCGCGAAATAAGCAATAAACTGGAAGCAAAGATCCCGACACATACGATGATCATCAATGTACGGTGGCGAACCGCCCATGTCAATATTTTCCCGTAACCGTGATCCATCCCGTCGAGGAATTTCTCGATAGGTTTGAAGATACGTCCCAGCCCTTTGTACGAACTCTTGGCCTGGAAACGGAGCAACTGCGCCGAAAGCATCGGCGTAAGCGTTATGGCGGCGACCATCGACACAAAGATCACGATACATACGATCCATCCCAACTGCTTGAACATGATACCGGCCATACCTGGAACCAATGTCAGCGGGAAGAACACGGCAATAACCGTCAGCGTTGTGGCGATAACGGCCAGCCACACTTCGTTGGTACCGTAGATAGCCGCTTCGCGCGGCGAACTCCCCCGCTCGATATGCTTGGTGATGTTCTCGAGCACCACAATGGCGTCGTCCACCACCATACCGATGGCTATGGACAAGGAGCTGAGCGATATGATATTGAGCGAACCGCCGGTAGCGTATAGATAGATGAAACTGGCCACCAGCGAAACCGGTATGGTAAGGATGATGATGAACGTAGCCCGCCAACGCCCAAGAAAGAAGAGCACAACGAGGATGACGAACAGGAATGCGAACATTACCGTTTCGGTCAAACTATTGATACTTTGTTGGATAAAATCGGACGTATTGTACATGACGTCGATTTTTACGTCGGGAGGCAATGTTTTGGAGAGTTTCGGGATTTCATCGAGCACGGCTTTGGCAATGGCTACGGAGTTGGCGCCCGACTGTTTCTGGATTACCACCAGGACGCCCGGTTTGCCGTTGATACGTTCCTCCATCGTGATTTTCTTGATGGTATCTTTCACCGCGGCCACATCGGACATCAAAACGGTTTTCCCGCCCAAGCGGCTTACCACTAAGTTTTTGATCTCGTCGCTGTTCGAAAACTCGCCTTCGGCGCGGATGGAGAAGGTTCCTGACCCAATGTCCATCGTACCGGCGGGTACGTTGAGGTTCTCGCCCGATATTACCTGGCCGATCTGCTCGATGGTGAGGTGGTACGCGTCCATCTTCACCGGGTCGAGGTTCACCTGCACTTCGCGAACGGGCGCACCGCTGAGGCTCACCGCGCCCACGCCGTCGATACGGTTGAGCGGGTTGGTCAGCTTCTCCTCCAATATCTTGTCCAGCGCCATATAGCTCTCGTCGGCCGTCACCGTAAGGAACAATATCGGCACCATGCTCATGCTGAACTTGAAGATGGTCGGTTTTTCGGCATCTTCGGGCATCAACTGCTCCACACGCCCCACGGCATCGCGGATATCGTTCGAGGCTTCATCGAGGTTCGTTCCCCATTCAAACTCGACGGTAATCAGCGAAAAGTTGTCGTACGACTTGGATGTCAGCTTTTTGAGGTTATTCACCGTATTAAGGTTGTCTTCCAATATTTTGGTGACGTTCGTTTCGATATCGGCGGCGCTTGCTCCCGCGTACTGGGTAAATACGCTGATTGCCGGAATATCCATCTCCGGATACAAGTCAATGGACAGGCTCCGCAGGGAAAACAACCCGAAGATGATCACCCCGACGAAGATCAGGATGGTCGATACGGGTTTTCGAACGGATGATTCGTATATTTTCATT
>JAVBNI010000008.1:0-45244 GCA_031551645.1 Bacteroidales bacterium
CGCCAAGTTTTGTGCATTCAAACTTGAGATTGCTTCGGCTGCCGCCTCGCAATGACGCGCTACCATTCGTCATTGCGAATCGCGAGGTACGAGCGATGAAGCAATCTAACTTTGCACAAAACTTGACAGTGAAAGGTATAATTCCGCATATTTATTCAAAAGCCTCCGAGATTTCATATGACAATATTTGGGCTATAAATCAAAGCTGTAAGTATGACCGGCTTGTGCATCGAAAACCATACATTCGCCGTTAGAAGTATCCATTGTATAAGTAACCTTACGTCCTGTAGTAACATCTGTTACGACGGGTTTTTTACCTACCCAAGGGTTCATAAGCTGAAAAGGAATACTACGCCGGGCCTTGACAGTAACAGCTTGTATACCGTTTTCGTTCTTAGCTGCACTGATTTCGAATCCGCCCCGGGCAAGGAAATTACGGAAAGCGCCTACTGTCCAGTCCGGCACTGACGGGAAAAGATAGACCCGACCGGAACGGCTGTTCATCAAGCGTTCGGGAACACTCGATATTTCATTAGCCAGCATTCCGTATCCATTGATTTTTTTTGCACCGGTAGCATAGCGGCGCGGAACATCATTTTTTGCTTTTCCTACAAGAACATAAGCGTCGGCGCTACGACCCTGACCGATGACATCGGCGGTGCGCACAATGAGTTCCTTTTCTCCGTCAGGGCTGTCTAATGTGATTTCATCGGCCAGTGTCACCGGGTAGAAACCACTGTACATGGCATGATCGCCACGGGTATAACGCGGGAAAGCCATTTCATTGGTGCCAATCACTTCGCCTGTTTCGACACGGAATTTCGGATAGGGTGCAAGATTGTTGGCCACTTCCTTCCATCCCGGAACCAAGTTTGCATCGACATTCAGATATTGGGCCGCTTCGGCTGCAAGATTGAGTATTTTGCGGAATAATGTCAAAGCTCCGGTATTGTTGCGGGTATACTCCATCCTGTAAGAGATGCCGTAACTTTCGGTCTCGACAGTGGGTTCAAGGTTGAAAACTTTACCATCCCAACCCCGCCGGGCAAAAGCTTCATAAAAAATAGCAAGGTCTTTCAACGGCGGATAAACCGTAGTGCGGAGAAATTCCTCATCACCGGTATAATCCCAGAAATTCCAGATGACTTTCATTATTTGTCCGGGAACTTCCACACAAAAATCCAATACGGCATTCTCGACATACCAGGGGCTTTGTTTGGCGGCAGGCAGGTAACCGTGAGCCATCATTATGCCGGGCAGACCAAACTTCAGACGAGCCTTTTCCTTAAAAGTCTCGTGCCAGTGGGAAACCAACCATGGCCACTGGAGTTTGGGTTCGTATTGATTGCGCATGAAATAGCGGCCCTCCGTGAAAAGTTCGTTATAACAGGGTAGGGAATGCCAGCTTTGGGCATCCACATCAAAAGCGGCATAACTGGCGCTGCCTTCGTATTTCCTGGGATCGGGAAAACAAAAACCCATGTGGCCGGAGGTCCAACTCTGATAGACTTCGTCGAAGAAATAGTCGGCCGCCTGCTTCTTTTCTTCGTCAATTTTACCGATCAGGATGCGGCCGTTTTCACGTTTTTCGTAAAGTTTGTTATACCAAGCTTCGTTTTCGGCAGCAAGACCTTCATATCCCCTTTTTTCAGCATCGAGGAGGAGCTTTTTCGCCCGTTCCATATAATCGGGGGTTTCGTTAAGGGAGACAATAGCCACATAGAGTCTTGCCTTACCTTTTTTTTGCGTTTTTAGGGTTGCATCCACCGCAACACCCGGGGCATTTGCGACATAGGAATAATTCAGCGCTTGGAGTTCAACCATTTCCGGGTGGGTGGTCGTACGAATACCCGGTACCATCAACATGCCCTGATTATCGCGAGGAATATAGGGTTTCGTCCCCAGATTCTTTTGAAGACTGTGTTCGGCGAAATCATATTTGGCATTGGATACCATAGCCATGATGACATAACGAAACCCTTGGGGGAATGTTCCTTCGGCGGGAAAAACCTGTTGTATCCAGAAGAATCGGCCATCAGTACCGTAGGTAGGCGGTTCAAAAAGCCCAATTTTATCTTTATCAGCTTCAAAATTGTAATATTCAAGAGGTTCATTAATGCCAGCAGGTTGGAAGACCACCACCTTTTTATATGTCCCGTCTTCTTCCATATAACGTCGATGGCCCTGATCAAGATCCCGGTAAATCCGGAATGTGACAGGCTCATCCAGATTTTCATAATTCAGGTCGATTGCGGTGACATTTTTTTCCATGGAAAGAAGGTACCCCATATCTAATTTTTTTCCTCCTTTCCCCATCTTAATAGTGACTTCCCCGTTTTTCATATGTTGCACCGCTATCGGCTGTTCTGCGCCTTTAAAATCCGGAGCTTTGATGATGATCTGTCCCACCGGTTTCTGACAAGGAAAAGGATATACTTCGCTCCAGAGACCATGATTATACCGGCCACCACGTTTGTCAAGCGATGCAAAGGAAGGACGCGTCATACCGGCCAGCGGCATATCGTTAAGATCTTTGTTCGCTTCCGAATAAGCGCCTTCGATGATGTCGTTCATCGTGTAATGATCCTTATCGATATAACGACGGTCGATAATGTCGGTTTTGAGCATGCTGATGGTAATGTTATCCGGGCTGCCCCACAAAGCCGCACGGGTAGTCTGTGAGCTGACGGTCATGGTGCGGGCTGGCTGGAAAGGATTCAACTTGACAGCGGAATTTTTAGTTTTCGCTATTTCTTTCAATGTTTTTTCCTTAGAAAATATAGCATCAAGACGATCCTGGGAAGCGGTCTTTTTTGTCTGTGCCATAGCATTGTTAAAAGAAACCATCCACAGGAGAAAAGTAATATTCAATAAAAGTTTTATATTCATTTGCTTGTTTTTAGAGATTACATTTTGCCATAAGCAAGGCAATATAAAGACCTGTCAAGGTCCGATAAAACCTGACAGTGTCAGACTTGACATGATTACTGACAGACTCCGGAAGTTGTTTTTAACTTTCGGAGTCTGTTCCTCCCGATTTTATTTCAGTCTGGTATTCCAGATTTCCTTAATGGTTTCTTCCTGCGAATAACCCACCGGACATGCAATGCTTTTTGTGTTGGCAAAATATGACCTGAGTGTTTCATTAGCTTGCGGATGGGTGATCATCCGTATCACACACATTTGCAGGTGTCCGTTAGGATCGGTTCTCTTGAGCCAGTCGAAAGCGTACCATAGCCATTTGTTGCGATAATCTTCATCCTGTACGGCAAACCATGTGATATCATCGTAACCCCAGCAGAAATGGTCCTTAATATTGGCTGTCCCCGCAGGCGGATCCCTTCTCATTCCAAAATTGTCGAATTCGACTAAATATGGCATGCTTTCAGCTTTCCATCCACTGGGAGAAATGGCGCCCTGGCTTTTTTTATAGATACCATCGCTGTGGCCTATTTCGAGTATCCCTTCCATGGGTTTGTCGACCACCTCTTTTATCCTAAGCGGGAAAGAGTTGAAGTCCAGGAGACTGACTCCGTCTTTCACAAATCCGCCTTTGGGTGTGTGTCCGTCCAGGATGATATAGTGCCGGCGCGCATTCTTTTTGGCATAGTCGCGGATTTTCTGCAAAAAAGCAGCATAATGAGTCTTGTCGGGATCGTCCCTGCCGATAAGTTCAACCTGTCCCAAATGGAAGGCTTCACAACCTATGTCGATGTACGATTTGGCAAGATAATAAAACCAAAACTGTGTCTCGAGGTTATTGATCATGGGAACGCCGCCAGCTCCCATGCGAATTTCATTGCCAGCACCGGTTCTTTTTACCATTTCAGTGACTTTGAAATTACGGTTCTCCACCGGAAGATTGAATGCTTCGAATACCCATGCTGGTATTTTGAGATTATCCACATCTGCGCCTACATGTTCGAAAAGACATCCCTGGAAAACAATTTCCGGGTCATAGTCGTGCATTCTGTCAATAAGCCTTTTGGCATAACCCAGAAATACAGGATCGCCCAATTTACTTTCTTCACTCCAGCGATAGATCGCCCGACCGATAAATTTGGCTCCTATATTCTGAAGCATGCGAATATCATCCTCCCTATAAGGAAATTCGTAACGTTCGGGAGTACCGGGGACAAGAAAATATCCTGCCGTTACAGCACGATCGAGATAGTTTTCCAGTGCTTCCCGTGATATGGAACCATCGAAGTAAAATTTCGAATTCTTCGGGAATTTTTCCTTTACCGCACTGCTGTTATTGTTACAGTTGCAGCAATTTTGTAATCCAAGAAATAATATAGTGAAAATGATTGCCGAGAAAAATTTGCTGATCTTATTCATGTGAAATGTATTTAAGATTTATGATTGGAATAAAGTTTTATATGGAGAATATCGACAAAAATGTATATTTCAATTTGTCCTTATTTCTATGTTTTGAGAATTATAACACGATATTTTTCTGGACACACTGCTGATTTGCCGAGGGCTGTCCTCCTCCTATGGAGAACAGGACATCACCTTTCATTGGAGTCAATTCTCCTCCGGGACTTACAACAGACAACTCGTTCTGATCCAAAACAAATTCGATGGTTTGAGATTCTCCGGCTTTCAGATTGATCCGTTTAAACCCTTTCAGTGTTCGGATGGGAGTTACAAAATCTCTTTTATTGGCTAAATATAGTTGTACCACTTCATCACCATCCTTAGAACCGGTATTGGTCACAGTCGCTTTTACCTTCAGGGACTGACCGCCGGCAATTTTGTCGATTTCCAGCGACCCGTAACGGAATGTGGTATAACTTAAACCATAACCAAACGGATACACCGGCGTTCCGGTGAAGTACCTGTACGTGCGATTTTTCATGCTGTAGTCTTCAAAATCGGGCAAATCGTCGACGGATCTGTAAAATGTCACCGGAAGGCGTCCTGCCGGATTGTAATCACCGAAGATGATGTCGGCAACCGCTTTCCCGGCAGCTTGTCCGCCATACCATGTGTTCAATATGGCCGGGATGTTCTGCGATTCCCATTCGAGGCCAATGGCGCTTCCGGTCATCAAAACAAATACAAGAGGTTTGCCAGTGGCATGCAGCTCTTTCAGCATTTCCCTCTGTACGGCAGGCAAGGCTAATGACGTCCGGTCACCCCGTTTGAATCCGTCGATTTCCACCCGCATTTCTTCACCTTCAACTTTAGCGGAGATCCCGCCGGCATATATAATCACGTCGGCATCCTTCACTGATGCGGCAATATCTTTGTAATTCGTTTTCCGGAGATTGCCTATGTCGAACTTTATTTCCGCATTGTCTGCGCTCTGGCGATAATCAATGAATATCTCGTATTTTTTCCCTTTTTCGGCATTCAAAAGGTAATATGAATAGATATTACTTGCGCTATTTTGCTTTACTCCGTCGATGTATAGTTCGGCAGCATCGTCGGCCCTCAGCTCGAAACAAACCTCACCCGATTTTTTGGGAGTGAAAATAGTAGTCCAGCGCGCCGACATTTGGCGGGTGATAATTCCGTTGGCTACATCCTGCCCATCGCCCCATTGGTAATCGACTTTCTTTTCAACTCGGGTCAGGCCGGGCGCTCCTTCCCTTCTCATGTTTTGGTAATAATCGGCTTTGAAACCCTGTTTCCCATTGTAGGTGAAAAGAGAAGGATCGTATTCGGATGTGAATACCAAGTTGTCGGTCAGATTAACACCTTTTTCATATACCACCTGTATGCCTTTGCCGGCTTTTGCTTTGATCCCTTCCAAAATGGTGGTTATTTCGGTAGGATATCCGTAATAATTTGCCAATAACACGCTTTTTTCATCGGCATTTGGTCCTACTACAGCTATTTTCTTGATTTTCTTTTTATCAAGAGGTAACAAAGAATTTTCGTTTTTAAGCAGGACAATAGATTGTTGCGCCATCTTCAATGCATGTGCTCTATGGGCAGGCGCTTCAAGAACTGATACAGGGATTTTTGCATAGGGGACACGATCGTCGGGATCGAACAATCCTAACCGGAACCTGATTGTGAACAGTCTTTTTACTGAAGCATCTATTTGTGCTTCGGTAATCAGCCCCTTGCTGACGGCTTCGGTCAGAGCCAAGTAAGCTCCGTTGCCGCATTCACAGTCTGTTCCGTGGATCACCGCGTCGGCTGATGCTGAAGCTGCGTTTTCGTGGGTTTTGTGCGTCCTGAAGAAATCGTTGATCGCCCCACAATCAGAAGTGACATATCCTGTGTATTTCCACTGGTTGTACAATATGTCCAGCATCAATTCATCGCTTCCGCAGCAAGGTTGTCCGAAAAAAGCGTTGTAGGCGCACATCACACCGGTAACTTTCGCGTCGACGACAAGCTTCTGAAATGCAGGAAGGTAAGTGTCCCACAGGTCGAAATTGCTGACTTTTGCATCATACGTATGGCGATTCCATTCCGGGCCGCTGTGTACCGCGTAATGTTTGGCACAGGCAGAGGCTTTCAGATATACCGGGTCGTTGCCTTGCAACCCTTTTACAAATGCAGCGCCGATGGTTCCAGTAAGAAATGGGTCTTCACCATAGGTTTCCTGCCCGCGTCCCCATCTTGGATCCCTGAATATGTTGATGTTGGGAGTCCAATAGGTCAGGCCCAGGAATATACCTGTTTTCCCCTTTTTCTTTGCGTCGTTGGATATAGCGCGGCCTTCATCAGATGTGTATTCGGCCATCTGGCGAATTGACTCTGTATCCCACGTAGCTGCCATACCGATGGCTTGAGGAAAGGAAGTTACGGGATACGGACTGCGTGCCACTCCATGCAGACATTCATTCCACCAATTATAGGCAGGTACGCTCAAACGTTCGATTGCCGGAGCGGTGTTGATCATTTGTGCGATCTTTTCTTGAAGCGTCATCCGGCCAACGAGATCGTTGACTCTTTGGTCGATCGAGAGATCGGGATTCTGATAAGGATAGTTCTGGGCTATTGCCAGAAAAGGTAAAAACAAAAACAGAAACAGTGTAATACGAATAGATTTCATAAAAATATTGACTGTGGTTTAAAATAAAATGAATAATGTCATGTCAAGGTTATTTTGTCGGTTTGATTCTGACAGTTCTACTGAACCCTAACAGCGTCAGAAAATACTCTTCATCATATTTAAAACTTTGATTTTTAGACATAAAATGCTCTATCTCCGCTTAGCCTTTCAACTCAGCAGAATTCCCGGCATATTTCAGTTTAATAATTATTACGTTGAGAAAACTGAAATACGCCAAGCCCTAAATCGTTAATAACAAATATTCGTTAAAGAAAAGAAAGGGGGCTTAATAAAGCGGTTAAATAATAGATTAACGAGGATAATTTGATTGAAAATTGTTTAATCTTCGAATTATATATTAGATGCCAATGAAATACAATTTCACTATATCTTGGCATGAAGCTATAAGGGCACGGAAAACTTGATGTTTTGTATCTTCATGGTTATTTCATTGGCATCAAATTTAAAATTATCTTTCAGTTATTACACCTGGTTTTCCAGCAGGGATGGTCATTTTTACCAATTTGCCGTTATATCTTACGTTACATTCTCCGCCTTTTTTGTTGCTGATTTCTGCTGAAATGAGTTTGCCGTTTGCCCATTTCATATTCACCTCGTAACCGTTTCGGGCACGCAAGCCTTTAACTTCGCCCGACGCTGCCCAGTCTGACGGTAAGGCCGGGAGCAAACTGATTTCTCCTGCATGACTCTGAATCAAAGCTTCGGCCACACCAGCTGTATAACCAAAGGGACCATCGACCTGGCTCCCTGTTCCTTGTCTGAGTATGTTGGTGGTAACAGCGGGAACAGCTACTTTCAGAAGTTCGGCAACCTTGTCTCCGCGCTCTAACCTTGCCCACATGCAAATATTCCAGGAACCCGGAAATCCTCCGCCCCTTGCGCCACGCGACTCTAACCAGTTATTATAGGCTTTCACCAAATCTTTGTCGCTTTCGCGGCGTAAAAGAATACTGTTGCCCGGATAGAACGGAAAATAAGGCGAAACATCATGTCCCCCGCGTTGGGGTTTCCAGTCTTCAATCCATTCCTGAATGAGACCCAGATGGTTCACTTTGTAAGGTGGAAGTTTGGTTAAAGCAGCTTCAAGTTGTTTCCGCAGATCGGCATCGACTTTCAAAAGCTTGCTTGCTTCGATAACATGTGGGAACAATTCGCGCATGATGGCCACATCCATGGTCGGGGCTGGTGAAAGATAAGCCAGAACACCGCTATCGTCAAAATAGTATCCGTGTTCGGGAGACATCGAGAAGGGGGTGACTAAATAACCGGTTTTGGGATGTTTGACCAATAGATTTACCAGGAACTCTGCCGAACCTTTCAGTACAGGGTAGTATTCTTTCAAAATTCCGATATCGCCACTAAATGCGTAATGTTCCCATACATGCTGGCACAACCATGCCCCGCCTACCGGCCACATTCCGTACCGGGCGGCATCCACGGGAGCTGTTCCCCGCCAAATGTCAAGATTATGATGGGTAACCCAACCTTTGCCGCCATAGTAAACCTTTGCCGTTTTCACTCCATTTTCTGATATATCTTTTACCATCGAGAGCAATGGCAAATGACATTCGTCCAGGTTACAGACTTCTGCCGGCCAATAGTTCATCTGGGTATTGATATTGATGGTGTATTTGCTTCCCCACGGAGGCGTGAGCCGTTCGTTCCAAATAGCCTGAAGGTTGGCAGGTTGACCTCCCGGTCGGCTGCTCGAAACAAGCATATAACGTCCAAACTGGAAACACAAAGCTTCCAGATCAGGATCGGAAGCTCCGTCCCTCACCGCTTGGGCACGTTCGTTAATTGATTTTTCCCTTTTTGTCTTGTCGCCCACATTCACACGTACTTTTTCCATCAGGTTGCTGAAATCATCAACATGACGTTTGCGCAATGTGGAATAATCTTTACTGGCGGCAGCAGCGAGAACTTTCTGGTTAATACTTGCCGGATCGCCGCTGATGTCCTTATAGTTGACAAAACTTGTTGCCGCAGTGAGGATCAATGTAACCGAATTGGCTTTACGGATACTAAGTTTATTTTTCTTCACTGTCGATTCTCCACCATTAGTTCTTGCCTGAAGTACGGTTTGGAAACGCATTCCCTTGCCATCCACGGGAGCAATCAGCCAATATTTGGGCAGAGGCCCTTCCCAACAACCGTCGAGTACAAGTTTTCCGGGAGTAGCCGTGACATTTTCCGTAAAATAGCTATCCAATGAGGCATCGAAAGATATTGAACCGGGTTTATCGGCCGAAATCTGCACCACCATCACCCGGTCGGGATAGGAAACAAAAGCCTCGCGGGTATATGTTATATCATCCTCGGTGTAACTAACCGAAGTGATCCCTGTTTCCATGTCGAGATCGCGATAATAGTTGGTGAACACATAGCTGTCAATATCATAAAAAAACAGCCCCAGATTGCCAAGTGGCTGATAAGCCTGCTGGGTAGCCGGTTTCCCGTAAAAATGTTCGTCAGCCATTTTTTCGGCGTCCTTGAACTTACCGTTAAAAACCATGTCTTGGATTTGCCGGAAATATTTGCCGGCTTCCGGGTCATTGTAGTCGTGAGGACGCCCTGACCAGAAACTCGATTCGTTCAATGCAATCCGCTCATCTTGTACTTTACCATATACCAGTCCGCCGATGTGCCCGTTACCTATCGGCATCGGTTCTGTCCACGCGTCGCCCGGTTTATTGTACCACAATACCATATCACCTTTTTGGTTGGCGGCATAACAACTGGTTAGAAAATACATTATAACAACGCCCATCAAAATGTTGGTTTTTACTAAAAATGATTTATTCATAACAAGTTTTTTAATGGTTAAAAATTGGTTTATTTTTTGTTTGATGATGGTAAAGACACACCATCTGATCGAAAAATGCGAATCGGGATTCAAAAATCAACAGCTTTGACCTTATTATTTGGCACGATGAAACAACAAACTTTCACCCGATTCGCACATAAATTACTGATTTGAAGTGAAAAATTCGATTTTCGTTCCCGTCAGGTTCAGTTAAATCCTGACGGGTTTGTTGTCAGGTGTCATTCGAAAATCTAAAAACTTCTTTCACTCAAGAAACTATTTAAAAATTATTGTCAAAATTAAGGATGGCTTTCCCGATTTTCCTCTGACAGGGTCTATTGACCACTGTCAGGGAGTATTGTAGCCCTGTCAGCGGTCTCGACCCTGACAGAGGCGTATTACATTTATCAAAAAAAGGGATTATTAAATTTTACCTTTTATTTCAAAAACATAAGCCTTCCCGCTACAGAATGTCTCAGGAAGGCTTGTTGGCTACTCCAACGGAGGTTCACTTATCCTTGGATTACGTTGAATAACTTGATACGCATAAGGGAAATATATTTTATCTTCGGTATATGCACCACCCTTCGGGTTCGTAGCTCCTATTAACGGGACAAATGTAAATTTACCATCTGTACCAAGCGCCGGAAACTTTCTTGTACGGGCAATATCGTTCCAGAGTTTGAACTCAAAAAGCGTTTCGCGAATTTTCTCTGTCAGAACTTCATTAATAAATGCGTCCTTTGAAAGCCCTATCAGTTCGCTCTTGATCGTTTCATAGTTTTTGTTGAGTGAAGCACGCGCCTGGATAGTAGCCAGATAGCCCGCCGCTTCGTCGGTGACTGCTCCTCCAGCCTCAACCAGCGCTTCGGCAGCCGCTAAATACATTTCAGCCAAACGGTAAACACAAATGTCTTTTTCCGAACGTTGCGTTACTTTCAAAGCCTGTTCTTCCCACCAAAAATAAGGATATTCACGGTCGAAAAGATGATTAACTCCATCGCTTGTGGTAAAACTGCGATGAAAATATTGTTTTTCCTGAAAACGCAGGTCATTGTTTGGGTCGTATGCGGCAATGAGGATAGGATCCGGCATCCATGCAGCGACATACACCGGGTATTTGAGGCCCCATCCGTCGGCATCAGGCGGAAGACACCAAGTCGGCTTTTCACCTCCATTAGAAATAGACGTATCGTATTCCCGTACAAAAAGATATTCTTTTTCATTATCGGAAGTACGCAGGGTATTGTAAGCGCTTTGATCCCAATTGGCAGGATTTGACATATCGGCCTTGTGCTGAATCAGGGCATAATTCGGGCTGTTAATAAGCTCTTTGGCATAGCGGGCTGCATCGGCATATTTTGATTTGTCTTGAATCGGATAACCGGCCATGGTTAAACAGACATCGGCCGCCAGCGCCAATACACTACCGCGAGATACTCTAAATCCGTTTGCCGGCATGGATTTGTCAGGCAAGTTGCATGATAGGGCTACTTCCAAATCTTTCAAAATTTGCTGATAAACCAAATTTACGGATGAACGTTGGACATAAATATCCTCAAGTACAGAAGAATACGATTTTGTAATAAGAGGTATAGGTCCCCAGGTTCCGACAAGATAAAAATAGTTTAATGCCCGAAAAAAACTGGCTTCGCCTATCAGTTGACTACGTTCGGCATCGGTCAGTCCCGGGCAAGTCGGCAGATTCTCCAATGCAAAATTGGCATTACGGACAATTACCTCATAGGGCCCTGACCAAAGCCCCTGAAGGCCTGTACTACCATCAGACTGAGATGTAACACGTAATTCCTGGATTCTTGCTATCTGTTCATTGTTGCCTCGCCCACGCGGATTATCAATCAGTCCGGAACGAAAGCCTGTCGTATACATAATCGAAGCGCCAATGTATGAGCTGGAACTCAACATGGACATTACCCCTTTTCTATAGAGAACATTTACGGCGCTAAAAGCTTCATCACGTGATTGGAAAAACTGATCCTGTGTAATGTTACTCATAGGTTTTTCTTCCAGGAAATCATCACATGCCGTCAAAACAAACAGACAGCAAATTATTGTGGAAAATATTCGTTTTTTCATCGTTCATTCAAATTAAAAATTAATACTTGCACCTAATGTAAAAGTACGTTCTCTCGGGTATTGATAGAAGAAAATATTTTGTCCCCATTTATTGGCATTGGCTGAGCCTTCAGGGTCATACCCTCTGAACTCTTTCGAATGGATCAGGAAAGCATTGCTGACGCTGAAATGAATCCTCAGATCCTGTATTCCTTTTGTCTCAAGCATCTTTTTGTTAAAAGTATAACCTAACTGAATCAGATTACCGCGTATGTATGAACCATCGGCAACCCACCAGGAGTCATCAGAGCTGCTTTGCCCTGCGAGTGTGGTGTGTCGGATTTGCTGTACCATCGTGTTTTGCCTGTCTTCCCGCCATCCGTCTGTCAGCATCAGTCTCATACCATTTGCCACACCGGCGCGGTCGGCAATGGCGCCTAAATAGGATTCCCATACATCTACACCTGTAACAAATTGTAAGTCTATGGTCAAATCAAAGTTTTTATAATAAAATTTATTGATCAGACTACCGGAATAACGTGGTATTCCATTCCCTATGATATGAATATCATCTGTTTTTTTCGATTCGCCAGGGGCAGGCCTGCCATCATAGCCGTCAGTTTCGGCCGTACTCCAGGTACCTAACCGTTTTTTCGAGTAGAAACTGCCTAAAGGTTCGCCTATCCGGTGGATAATATTCCCGTTCCCGGTACTGATAATAATGTCTTCATTATTTTCACCGAGCTTTTTCACTTCATTCTTGTTGTGGTTGAAATTAAACGTTGTTTCCCACACAAAGTCGTTTGTTTGGATATTGGTACTTTGTATCAACAGGTCGATGCCTGAATTATCGACGCGTCCCATATTCATGAAGAGATTTGTAAATCCTGTTTCGAAAGGCACAGGACGTTCCAATAACAAGTCATGCGTATTTTTGTGGTAGTAATCCAGTTCTACCTGAATTCGTCTAAACAGGCTCAAGTTAACGCCTATATCAAATTGGTCTGTTTTTTCCCATTCAAGGGCGGGATTAGCCATGCGACCTATCTGGGAAGTAGGAGCGCGAACGCCGTTTATCAAAGCTGTAGTGGCTTCCATCACTGCGAGGGAACGGTACAACTCAATTTCCGTATTGCCTGTTCGACCATAGCTGGCATGCAATTTCAAATTATCAAGCCAATTCATATTATCCATGAAATCTTCATTTGATATGATCCAGCCCAACCCGGCAGAAGGAAAGAAACCATATTTATTGTCTGCCCCGAAACGGGAAGACCCGTCTACACGCAACGTAGCAGTTGCCAGATATTTATCCATCAGCGTATAGCTGGCGCGTCCGAAATAGGAATTGATAGCCCATCGGGAAGCGCTTGAAGTAGGCGCTGAAGGTACGGTTCCTGCACCAAGATTGTTATATTCGTATTCATTTGTTGTAAAACCGGCTACATTGCCTGTATCGAAATTGAATGGTTTGAATTCTGACCAACTCATTCCTAATGTAGCATTGATACGATGAATCCCCTTCAATACCTTATTATAAGTCAGATATGTTTCTTCCTGCCAGTATAAACTGCTTCCGTAGCCGAGGCTGGCTCTTCCTTGAGGTGAGGAGATATACAATAAATCTGTTGGGAAATAGTTTCGACTGGTAGATTGATTATAGTCAATACCCAATTGAGTACGCAAATCAAGGCCGTCGAAAAGATGAAATACAAATGCCATGTTTCCAAACACTTTAGTACGGATGCGTTTACGGATAGCAGTTTCCAACTCCTGCACGGGGTTGGCCATTCCTTCCAGATTATAATCCAATTGTGTTGCATAATTTGAGACGCCCCAACGTCCGTCAGGGAAGTTTACCGGAATAATGGGGGGCATTTCCCACATGTTTCGACGCGCGCCTCCGCCGGTATCGTCAATGGTATTTCCCCACATGTAATTCACCATGATGTTCGTATTAATATCTAACCATTTTTTAGGCTTGGCATCGTACGTCATCTTGGCATTCACACGCTTTGCGTAGTTATTTAGCATGATTCCCTGCTGATCTGTATAATTTAAAAATGCGCCGACAGAAGCTTTTTGACTTTGGTGTTGTACATTCAGTTGATTGCTGTACGAAATGGCATTTCGGGTCACTGCGTCCTGCCAGTCGGTATCATATAGAGGGTTGCCATTCGAATCGAAAAATAAAGGATCTGTGCGACGGGGTTTCCATTGCAAAAAATTTCCACTTCCATCCACATATCCCCTGTTGGTTAAAGTTTGGCGCCCGGTTTGGTATTTTGAAAGATTTGCAAAGGCAATATCTTCCATTTCCACAAATTCAGCCGCATTCATTAACTCTACTTTCTTGGCTATTTTTCCCAGACTGACGTATCCGTTGTAGGAAACAACGGTACGGCCTTCACCCACATTTCCCCGTTTGGTAGTTACCAGGATCACGCCATTAGCTCCTCGCGCTCCATATATTGCAGTGGCGGAAGCATCCTTCAATACTTCGATACGTTCGATATCGTTTGGATTTACAAAATGAAAATCACTCATCTGGACGCCGTCAACCACAAACAAAGGTGCAAAATCGGTATAAAGTGAATTAATACCCCGTATGACGACACGAGGTGCGGCTCCATTCATTCCTAAAGGATTACCGGTTGATGCGAGGATATTCACCTCAGCAGCTTTTCCTCTTAATCCATCCAATGCATTAAATTGCGGACGGGCTAAGAGGTCTTCTTCGGTAGTCACACTGATGGAACCGGTAAGATCGGATTTGCGTTGTACTCCGTAACCGACAACGACCACCTCTTCGAGTTCTTTCATATCTTCATGGAGGGATACATTGATGACGTTTTGCCGGCCAACCAATATTTCCTGGGTTACGTAACCGACAAATGAGAATTGCAATACCGCTTCGGTATTGGGAACGTTAATACTGAATCGTCCTGTGATATCGGTTACAACTCCAACAGTAGTTCCTTTCACAACGACATTGACCCCGGGTAGCGGCTCATTATCGTAATCCGTAACAATCCCCGTTACTGTTATCCCTTGTCGTACACGTCCCGACTCATTGTCAAGCGCTTTCTGTTTGGGGATCAATACTATTTGTCTGTCGATGATTTCATACCATGAATCAGTTTCTTGGGTAATTATTCCCAGTATTTGTTCTACGGTTTCATTTTTTGCCTGAATATTGACTGTTTTATCAACATCTACTTTTGTGTAATCGTACATAAACACAAAATCACACTGTTTTTCAATCTCCTTCAGAGCTTGTTTTACTGTAACATTTTTTAAGGATAGTGTAACTTTTTGCCCTAAAATATTGGCGTGAACGCAAGTCACCCCAATAATAGTTAATATAGCAATACACTTCATAATTTTAAATAATTTACTGATGTGTACTAATGGATTAATGTTTTGCATATTTTTGATGGGTTTATTGAGTTAATATATTTCACATATTTCCGGTTTCGTTCTTGAAAACTTGGCGGTAATCACCGAAACTGGTCATATAAATTCTTGGCTCGTAAGCTCAGGCGCAGGTATTTCCTGCGCTTTTTATTTGTTTTTTCCCTCCCTTGCGGGATATTTTCATAAGCATATCTTTTATTTGAGATGCCTGCTCAACAAGCACCTTTATTCATAGATTTCGATACAATTTTCCATTATCTTATATTTGAATTTGCTGATTTTTTGCATGGCAATCAACAATTCTCCAGGTGACTCATTCCGTACAGTGAAGGTATAGAAATGAGAGTCTTTCAATGTCGGCGACACGTCGATTTCAATATTGTACCATCGTTCCAACAGTTCTGCAACTTTTTCCAACGGTTCGTCCTCAATGTGTAATTCTTTATTCGTCCATAGGGTGACCATTTTATCCGAAGGCTCAATTTTCATTTTTTTGTCTGCCCGTGCGTATATAGCCGTATAGCCCGGATCAAGGACAGTATCTATGGGAGCATCTGTTGCCGAAAGTGATACGGAACCTTCAAGCAATGCAACTTTTACCACCGGCCGGTTATCAAATGCTTCCACATTAAATTTGGTGCCAAGTACGGTTACGTCGAGATCCTGAACATTGACAATGAAAGGACATTGGGGATTATGCGTTACATTAAAAAAAGCTTCGCCCTGTAGTTCCACATGCCTGCTCTTGTCGTTGAATCGATTAGTCAGGCGTAAAGATGTATGTGAGTTGAGCCAGACCTCAGTACCGTCAGGCAATGTTACGACAGATTTGCCATATTGGGTTTCATATTGTGTGTAAGTAACAGCAGGGCGTGTGTTATTGTGAAGCAACATGCCAAGGCCGAAACCTGCCAGCAACAAGATGCAGGCTGCTGCCATTCTCCATGACATATTGATGAGCCGTGAAGACCGGCGATGCCGTTTTTTCGTCTTTTTAATCACTTTTTGCCATGCCTGGGAAGTATCCGGATTGAAATGAGCATTGAGCGCATAGATATCATTCCAGGCTTGATACAACTCATGCCACAATTTATCATGACGGGGGTCAGCCGTCCGCCAGGCTTTGAGTTGATCTGAATCAGACCCTTCGTCCGCATCTTTCAATGTCCTGATTATCAAATTCCAGGGAATGGCTTGCATGTCTTCATTATTTACTCTCATACATTAAAGGCACACAAAACGACATTATCCCTTAACCCAAAATGATTTTTTTCAAAAAATATTTAAATGCGTTGCCAGATATTTTCTCAAACGTTTGATTGCGATGTGGATCTGAGCCTCGACCGTCTTTACGGCAATACCTTCCTGTTCGGCAATTTCCTTGTGTGATAGTTTTTCTTCCCTGCTCAAATGAAAAATCCTGTGACATTTTTCGGGAAGTGTCATGACCGCTTCTTCCACCAAACGACACAATTCTTCTGCTTCAACCGACAGATCTTCATAAATCGATTCCTGAAGCTCCGGGACAAACCGGGTGAATTTGCGTGTATTCCGGAGATAGTTTAA
Organism: Bacteroidales bacterium; assembly: GCA_031551645.1. Taxonomy (GTDB): domain Bacteria; phylum Bacteroidota; class Bacteroidia; order Bacteroidales; family UBA4181; genus JAIRLS01. Next base: position 16,908 of record JAVBNI010000008.1, read on the forward strand.
TGCTTTATAGCGACAGGCAGCAAACAAATAGGTGCGGATAGTACTGGTTATGACAAGATCCGAACGATGTTCCCATAGATAAATAAATACGCCCTGGGTAATATCTTCGGACTCGGCTTCGTCTTCAATTAAAGTGTTCACATACCGGCATAATGCAACATAGTACCGGTCAAACAACGACCGGAATCCTTGTTCATTATTTTGTTGCATTTGAACAAGCCATTTTTTTTCAACTTGATCATTCATGTGATGCGAAATCACTTGGGAAGCCGATGTTCATAATGAAGTAACAAACATACAAGATTTTATTGTATCATGCAAGAATTTTGTTGATGTAAAAAATGACCTGTAAAAATGGAGTTCGTCAAGATAGTTTAATGTTTTGAGGGAATTCCTGTATTATTTTACTCTTTTTATATTATTTTTGTGCCTTCTAAACTAATTAAAAAATTAACAGATAATGAAACAATCATCTTGGAAATCTTGTATTTTACTATTGTGCGTGATATCGTTTTTTTTGGTCTTGTTCGGATAACGACGATCCGGAACCGGATACTTCGGAGTATGGATGGGGAAAAACGATGGCAGGTAACGATCCCGACGAAATTACCTGGCCCGATTTGTCCGAAAACTATTGGGAATATACATTGGACGTGTCGGAGCATCCCAATGCAGGATTGCGGTTTAAAGGCCAGTTTCCCAATGTGAACACCCGTTTTTTCAACATCACGCTTTACGATGACAATAAGACCACACGGCTCGGCTCAATGGAAGATTTCAACATAACTCCCAATGACGGCAATCAAAATCCTTTTGTGACCGAAAATGTTTCCGGAAAACAATATTTTGAAGTAAATGCAGTACCCGACAATACGCCGTCAAGTGTGAAAAACGGATTGAAAAATGTTCTGGAATTTCCTGCAGCAACTGGCAGACTATGTATCCTTTTGCGAATTTATTTCAATTCCACGGACCACGAGGCTGATTTCGGCGGTGTGGACATGCCTGAAATCATGCTCTTCGACACTTCGACAGGGGAAGAACTGGGGAAAGCGCCCCGTGCTGAATCGCAATATTACGAAAAGTTTTCTGCCATCGCTAAAATGATCCCGCTCCTAAAATCGCAAAAAGCCCTTGTTTTCACTTTGGCGCCCAACGTATTGTATTCCAACGGGCCAACAGGATATGTTTCTTCCGCTAACCGCATCCGTCCTGATTCGGTTTTGTTGTTTCGCTTCATCCCTCCTGTCCATCCGGAAGGTATAGCAGACAGCCGCTCGGCTGATGTACGTTACTGGTCGATTTGTGTGGGCGACACCGCAACTTATACCGTAGCAACTCTCGCCGACCGGACAATAGAAAAATCTGATGACGGTTATGCGAACTTTATGATCATCGAAAAGACTACACCCGACTTCGCTCAGATAGTTGCTAAGGCTAAAGGAATGAAAATAAACATTGTCGAGTGGGACAATAAAAAATCGGGTGCTGGATTGATGATATTCTATCGCCAGATGTACATCAGGGATGGCTTCGAATATTCTGTACAAACGATCCCGGCATATCCGCCATTGAACGATTTGGGTATTCCCGATGCTTCCGTCCCGATTAAACCAGAAAATATGGCTCACATACGTTTGGGAGAACATGGTCCCTGCGGACTGAAATTACCGGCTGCAGTTGTCCTGAGTCCGGATTTTGAATGTCAGCACATGCGTATTCCCTCACGATAATCAATATTTAAACGCCAAAAGCCGGATAATTTATGAAATATCCGGCTTTTGTGCTTTTATTTTCTCCTTTGGAATGAAGACAAAACAAATTACTCATTTGACAGGATTACCTTTAGCTCACCGAAGGTGATCCTGTCTGAAAAAGATGGGGGATGTTATTTTGTCATTGTCGCTTTGGTTGTTTTGTCAATAAAACTTCAAGAAACAACCACAACTATTTCCCAGTAGATTTTTTCAACCAGCCGACCAACCATAACAATACGATAGAGCCTGCAGTAGCCGAGATAAGATTTCCTAGTATACTGGTGGTTTGAAATCCCAGCAATCCAAAAATCCAGCCACCTAAAACTCCTCCTATGATTCCGATAATCAAGTTGAGCAATAAGCCGAACCCGTCACCTTTTGTCACTTTTCCTGCAAGAAATCCTGCAGCAATACCTATAAGAATATACCAAACAAAATTCATAACCGATGTTTTATAAAATGATTTGTTTTTGTAAAACAACTATGGTTCCTGATTGTTTTGTTAGGAATTTAGCCGAAGGATCACGATACTTTGTTACTGCAATTTCTGCCATGAAGTACTACTATGTTGTTTTTGTGAATACTCCTTGATGATACGGGTGTTAAAAAATCAAAAGAAAAAGCAAAAAATTAGGTGTAACATCCGATAAGTACATGCCTTATGCCAACGAAAGCAAAGCTTTTTTTATCGTATCGATCATTTGTGTTCGTTCCAACGAAAAATCCTTCGAATGCAAATTGATGAATTGATACAAAGCTAAACTTTTATCCAACAGCGCTTTCTTGGTTGCAATATCTTTTTGTAATAAAGCGTCTTGGTACAACAAGGTCGCCAACATTTCTGCTTTGTAGATGCTGTCAGGGTCTTCGTTGTAAGCGACCAAATCACCGGCCGATAATTCATAAAAATAACCCCGGCCGTTTTTCATGTATTCGCGGTATAAGTCACCGATGGCTTCCAGTTGTTCTTCATCATCGGGGTAATGCTTTCCATGAAGTAGTTCATCCAGATCTTTAAAAAAGGTTTGCAGGATGCGCATGAGATAATCACGTTCAAACATAATATTAAATTAACAATCAAGTCTATCTACGCAAGTAATTTACCCACAATTGAGTTTGCTTCCTCGATAATTCTCTGCGGATAATTTTCCAATTCCAACAATTTGATGGCATTCCGGTGTGTCAACTTTCCTTTTTTCAACAGATAATCAAAATGAAGCCGGTTATGCTCTATCTGCTCGCAAAAATGATACAATTCGTATTCGTCAGCCAACAGATCGGCCAGTTCGAGATCGTGAGTTGATGCAAATACCATATTCCCGTTTTCAGCCAAAGCCGACAACACCGCTTTGCCTGCTGCAATACGCTCAAGGGTATTGGTGCCTTTGAAAATCTCATCCAACACAAAAAGATGATTCCCTTCACATTGCGACTCTTCCAGCAACTCTTTTAATGTAAGTACTTCTTTCATATAAAAGCTTTGCGATTCCGACAAGTCGTCATGAAGACTAATGGCTGAATATATCTTCATCCGGCATCCGCAGAAGCTCCTGGCAAAGCACATATTCAGGGTCATAGCGCTCAGCATGTTCAGAGCAATCGTCCGGATGAAGGTGGTTTTACCTGACATGTTTGAACCCGTGAGCAGGATTGATTTACCAGAGGTGTCGAGTGTATTGGGAACGCATTGCTCAATGAGCGGATGATATATATCTGTTGTCCGGAGACCTTTATTTATCCATTGAGGATTACAGTGGTAAGGTAAGTTTTGTTGCAATTGCGATACAGATAACAACATATCAATATGTCCCGCATAAGAAAATACCGCCTCGATATCCTTTCTTTTTTCATTCATCAATTGAAACGATCGATACAAAATATTGGGTTCTGTCAGGAAAAATATGCGTATCAATTCCTTGATGCCCCATACAAGTGCAACCATATCATTTTCGAACTTCACATCAAAACGAAAATGCGAAAGTCGGCGGATAAGCGGTTGAAGAGACCGCAACTGGTCCTTGATGCCGGGATGAATCGTTGTAAAAGGGGTTTCACTTGATAATGCTTTTACAACGGAGACTAATTTCAGAAATTGTGGGATGGAGTATAGGTATACAAATTGGGTTTGCTTGTTCCGGTAGTGAAAAACCATATTGGTTATGAAAAAAGCCACAATCAGTATGAACCAGACCGGTTTCGGAAAAAGGATGAAAAGTCCGGTTAAAAGCAGTGGCGGGTATTGCAATATTTTGATGATCCGCAACATTCTTACCGATGGAATAGGATGAGTTTCCTGGAATAGCGAACAAATATAATAAGCATCATGATGTGCCAGCCTCGAAAGGAGTTTTCGGCAACGCCCCGAAAATTCCGCATCATTTTTCAAATATTCAATGACGTCTTCGCATCCGGACATCTCCGATTTATGGGGGATACGCCTTAACCGGTCGTACAGGTATTGTTGTCCCACACACGAAGATGTTGCATTGACTCTAAGGTAAAATTCGTCAAAATCCAGATCAATGCATGTTTGTTCGGATAACACTTGATATGCCTGACTCTTATCATTGTTCTCGAAAAATGACTTTATTTTCTGATAGTCATAGACCAGTTGGAAATCGGGTTGCTTCTTAGCGAAACGGAACATATAGCGGCAATTAAAAAGATAAAATTACGAAATGATTTTGATTTCCAAGAATACTGACGAAAAGTTCATTTGACAGGACGCACAGGAGTGGGCCAATGCATCTTGTTAACCATGTAAACCCTATGTAAAAACAAGAAATTAATTTTGTAATTATTTGATTATGCGCGTAATAATACTATAAGGTCGATTTTCTGTAGATAGAAAAAATTGTTCCGGTATCATTCATTACCGGTTTGATCATCGAAAGAAATATGAAAAAACATGTTTTCTCATCACTACGAAAAAACAAAAAAGTTGTTTCTTTGCTTTTGCGTTGTAAACAAGTAATAAGTCATAACCTTTTGTGTGTCTGTTCAAATATTCTGCCGGCAAATAGAGTGAACATTTTGGTGCATGTAGCATCTGCTTCCACAACCGGCGGTAAATAATTGATATATAAAATGAAAAATCATCAGTCAAGCATGTTAGCAAAACGTATTATCCCGTGCCTCGATATCAAAGATGGCAAAACAGTTAAAGGCATCAATTTCGTTGGATTCCGCGATGCGGGCGATCCGGTCGAATTGGGCGCCGAATACAGCCGTCAAGGCGCCGATGAATTGGTATTTCTCGACATCACTGCTTCGCATGAAGGTCGTAAAACATTTGTTGATCTAGTTCGCAAAGTTGCCGAAAATATCAATATTCCATTCACCGTGGGAGGTGGTATTTACGAACTCAAGGATGTAGAGAGCCTGTTGAATGCCGGAGCAGACAAAGTATCTGTCAATTCTGCAGTTATCCGTAATCCCGGATTGATTGACGAAATTGCATCACAGTTCGGTAGCCAAGTGATCGTTACAGCTATTGATGCCAACCTGGAAAACGGACGTTGGGTATGTTACCTCAACGGCGGACGTATTGCCACCGACAAGGACCTTTTTTCCTGGGCTAAAGAGGCTCAGGATCGTGGTGCGGGTGAAATTCTTTTCACCAGCATGACTCACGACGGGGTAAAGGAAGGTTATCCGAACGAAGCATTAGCCAAGCTTTCCGACATATTAAGCATTCCGGTTATTGCATCGGGTGGGGCAGGTAAAATGGAACATTTCAGGGATGCATTTGTTTTGGGTAAAGCCGATGCCGCATTAGCTGCCAGCGTATTTCATTTTGGTGAAATCAAAATTCCCGAATTGAAAAAATACCTGGCCGATGAAGGCATAAACGTAAGGTTGTAACTGAAATCTGTCCGGCAATAAATATCAATAGAACAAACTGGGATTGGCTGCCACATTGAAGTAAGGCGTCGGTTTGCGAATCTTTTGGCCGGGTTGGTAAAGGTACATTTTGTTTTCCGTGTCGAGCATCGGCACATGCGAACTGGGGTATTTGACCCATTTTTTCGGCAGGAAAATTTCATCATGAATGATTTTATTCTGAAATACATTTCTTACCTGCTCGGCATCGATACCGGCATCGATACGCACATTCTGCCCGTAATCTAAATATTGCTGGGCTTGCAGGCATAAAATACCGTGCGAATAAGATCCGAAACGCTCAAGTTTCTTATATCCCCTGCGTGCCGGGTAATCAGTATCTGTGACCCTTTCGCCTTTTTCACCCGTCCAGAGAATTACGGCAAGACCAAAAATTGAATTTTCGTAACGATACTGGATAGCTGCTGAAGCCGTCCTGAATCGGTCCTTGGTATCCCCGAACAAATCATTTTCCGTAATGATGCTTACTTTGTTCAAATGAATTGCGACGGTACCCGTTTTTTGACTTGTTCCGATTCCGTCGCAATAAATATTGTAAGAATATGCAAAACCATACCTTCGCATAGTCTGGTTTGATACATTGGTGACGAATGGATTGTCGGTACTGTCGCGTTTCCCCCAAGCAAGGAGAAGACCTCCGTATGCATCAAATTCCCAGTATTTATCCGGCGGCCCTAAATTCTTGAAATTGTAATAAAACCGCATCCCCGGGTTAAGTTGTACAAAATCATAACGTATCCAGGCGCCAACAAAAATACCTATCCGGTCGGTTTTGTTGCCAAGATAAATGGTGGCCCCCAATGTTATCCCGGCATCCCAATCATCTGCCCGAACAGAATCGACAGAAACAATACATGTCAAAATCAACAGGGATTTTAACAGTAATCCATTACGAAAAATAAAATGCCGGCGTGTAACCATTAGTCTGTTCATCAATTTTCACAAAAGACTGGTATATCACACAAAAGTAATGACATTCTTCATATATTTTTGAAATTTGCTTACTTTTGACAGTTTGTTATACCACAAATAAAATTGATCATGAAGACCATCCAGGATTGTATCCGGTTTGCCGACGAAAATCCGGTCTGTTATCTAGCGACAGCAGATGGCGACCAACCGCGGACAAGAGCATTGGGCCTTTGGTTTGCCGACGAAACGGGGTTTTATTTCCAAACCAGTACCATAAAAGAAATACCCGCTCAACTCACCAAAAATCCTAAAGCGGAGGCATGTTTTTACAAACATGAAGGCATGACAGGAACTATGTTGCGGATATCCGGAAAAACCGAAATTGTCAACGATTTACCCCTAAGGGAAAGGGCAATTGCTGATCGGCCTTTTTTGAAAAATTTCGAAATGACTCCCGATAGCCCTGAACTTTTCCTGTTCAGAATTTCCCATGGCGAAGCCTGTTTCTGGACCATGGAAGACAACCTGAAACCTAAAAAAATCATTGTATTCTGATATACACAAAATAAAAATAATCCAATGGAAACAGTAAGAACAAAATATCTGGGTAACCTACGTACAGAAATGGAACATGTGAAGTCAGGTACGAAAATAATAACCGATGCCCCTGTCGATAACCACGGAAAAGGGGAGTCTTTTTCACCAACAGACTTGCTGGCTGCATCGTATAGCGGTTGTGTCCTGACGATTATTGGCATCGCAGCACAAACGCACGGTTTCAACATAGATGGGACTGAGGTAAAAACCACCAAGATCATGGGGGCTGACCCCCGGCGTGTTGCAGAATTGGTTGTCGAATTTACTTTCCCGCATAACAATTACAACGAGAAAGAACGCAAAATCATCGAACTCGCAACCAAACAATGCCCGGTTGCTAACAGTATCGACCCTGTCATGAAAATTACCAAAACGATCACATACAAGGAGTAATGTCATCATGTGATCAAAGGCGTATCTTGAATTGAAAATCTGTAGGATTACATAGTATTCCAGCTATTCAAAAAATAGACACGTGCGTCATTGCGTGGAAATTAGAATTTCCCGAAACGTAGTTTTAGCCCGAATGAAAATCCATTCAGCACTTTTCCGGGCAAAATAGGATCGCCGCCATTCTCATAGGTGAGGTGTATCTTTGAGCTACACCGGTAGTATCCGCCGACAGCCAAACGAAGGAACCGGAGCAAGTTCATTTCAACTTCAATTCCCGGTTCAAATACCCAGTATTGGTCGGAGTCTTCTATCCGCGTAGCTGCATCAACCAGGTCATACAATTCGTAACTGATGCCGCCATATCCGCCGAATATAGGTACTGTGACATGGACCAAAGCATTGGAATAGATAATCGGGGATACGAATAAACCGCCATAAACACCCAAAAGGGTGGCATCCTGGTTGGTCTGGTTGTCCTTTAACGGGCTGATTGAAAAAAAGGTATTTACGCCAATGCCGCCGGCCAACCAATGGTTAAGGATAACACCGCCCTGGAGGTTGATCTCCAACGATTCGTTGCTCGATACTTCCGAGTAGCCAAACCCGAAACCGCCAAAAGCGCCTAGTTCAACCTGTGGTACGCTATCGTTAACCGGTTTATTTGCAACAACAGAGAAGCTTGCAAATAAAAATAAAATAACAGAACATAATCGCATCTTAATCCCGTCGATATTTGATACAAAAATACACGTTTTTATTAATAATCAGCATCTATCGAGACAATAAACGAAAAGAGGCGACAGCGCCTTAAGTGATATCTGCCAGATAATAAGAACATTATATCAAGAAGGGGTTTCTATTCAAGACTTACAACCAAATGCAAAACGCTCGTTTCAAAAAGAAACGGGCGTTTTTATAATCGGTAATTTTTTGATATTATGACGCTGTCAGGTCTCGTTACCTTATAAACGTATCACGCATTAAATCCCCATTTTGCTTCTCCGCAACATTTCTGCGTCGGTCCAGTTGGTGGTCGACTTATGGCCGGCCAGCGGGAGCACCCGTTCGTGAATGGCGTCTATGATCCATTCCTTTTGCGGGAAGAAGAAAGCTTCCTGCTCGTAGGCAGGAGTGATCCAGTTGCGCGAACCTACCACTACAGCCGGAGCATCGAGATCGTCGAAAGCTAATTGAGTGATGTTCTGTGCCAGATCGTTCAGAAACGAACCACGTACCGAGGCGTCGCTTGCCAGCACAATACGGCCGGTTTTGCGCACCGATTGCAGTACCAGTTCGTAATTGAACGGCACCAAGCTGCGGGCATCGATCACTTCGGCTTCCACGCCATACTTCGACTTCAGTTCGTCGGCGGCTTGCAATGCAGTGTAAAGCGTCGAACCGATGGTGAGGATCGTTACATCCTTGCCTGCACGCTTCACATCCGGCTCACCGAAAGATATTTCGTAGTATCCTTCGGGAACGCCGCCCTGGTGGAACTGTTCGCCCACATCGTAAATACGCTGGCTTTCGAAGAAGATTACCGGGTCGGTACCTTGCAGTGCGGCATTCATCAAACCTTTGGCATCGTAAGGTGTAGCCGGGAAACATACTTTCAGGCCCGGGATATGTGCCACAAGCGATGACCAGTCCTGCGAGTGCTGCGCTCCGTATTTCGAACCAACCGAAACACGGATCACTACCGGCATTTTGATGACGTTGCCGCTCATGGCTTGCCACTTGGGTAACTGGTTGAACACCTCGTCACCGCAGCGGCCGAGAAAGTCGCAATACATGATTTCGACCAGCGCTCGGCCGCCGCACATCGCGTAACCGATGGCTGTACCGGCAATAGCGCCTTCAGCAATCGGTGAGTTAAATAATCTGTGATAAGGAAGAGCCTCTGTTAATCCGCGGTATACGGCAAAAGCGCCGCCCCAATCGCGGTTTTCTTCACCGTAAGCTACCAAAGTCGGATCTTTGTAGAAACGGTCTATAATGGCTTCGAATAAGCCGTCGCGCAGTTGGAACATCTTCATCTTCGACACAGGTTTACCGTCTTTATCCAAATAAAAACGTTCCTTGCCTTTGATCTGCTTTACGCGCGGGTTTTCTTCTATCGGCATCAACACATCGGGCTTGCGTGCCGGTTCCATGCTGTCTACCGAACCGTTCGAAAGTATCATCTTGCCGATGGCTTCGGGGTCGGCGTTGAGGTTAAGCAATGGCGAGCGACTATCATCGATAGCCACTTTCAGTATTTCGGTAATCTGTTTTTCTATCGAAGTGCGTATTTCGTCCAACTGGGCTTGTGTAGCCACTTTAGCCTTCACCAATTCCTTGCCGAAAGCGACGATACTATCCTGTTGTTTCCAGGCTTCCACTTCTTCGGGTGTGCGGTACGACGAAGCGTCCGAAGGCGAATGCCCGCTGATACGGTAAGTCAAAACGTCGAGTAATACCGGTCCGTTCTTGGCAGCTAGCACTTCGCGTTTACGGCGGTATGCATCGATCACAGCCAGAGGATTGTAACCATCCACCCGTTCGGCATGCATCATTTCCGGATTCACACCGGCACCGATACGTGCAGCAATGCCATAACCCATTGTTTCGCCGGCAGTTTGCCCGCCCATGCCGTACTGGTTATTCATGATATTGAGGATCAATGGCAGTCCGCCACGGTGTGCGGCATCCCACAGTTGCTTGTACTGATCCATCGTGGCAAATGCCAAACCTTCCCACACAGGACCGCAGGCCATCGAAGCATCGCCGATATTGCATACCACGATACCTTTCTTGGCGTTCACTTTCTTGTAAAGCGCGGCGCCCACCGAAATGTCGCCCGAACCGCCCACGATGGCGTTGTTGGGATAAACCCCGAAAGGCGTGAAAAAAGCGTGCATTGAGCCGCCCAACCCGCGGTTGAAACCGGTGGAACGTGCAAATATTTCAGCCATGGTGCCATAAATAAGGAACTGGTGAGCCAATTCCTTCACCGAGCCTTTGAAGCTTTTTTCCACCACGCGCAACGTATCGCCGTTCTGGAAATTCTGCATGATATCCATCAGTTCCTTGTCTTTCAACTTGGCAATGGCTGACATTCCTTTTGCCAGGATTTCGGCATGGCTGCGGTGCGAGCCGAAGATATAATCTTCCACACCCAATGTATAAGCCATACCCACGGCGGCGGCTTCCTGCCCGATACCGAGGTGAGCAGGGCCGGGATGATTGTATTTCACGCCATTGTACTCGTTGGAAATCTTGATGGCATTGATCATTTCCTCGAAATTGCGGATCACCGCCATGTCGTGGTAGATACGGATCAGGTCGTCGTTGGTGTAGTTTTCGCGTTCTTCGGCCAACTTCTTTTTATATTGGTTTACAGGAATTTTTCCAAATTCGATAAATCCTGCTTTACGAACGTCTTTCGGGTTGATAAACTGACTTTTAGGCATTTTTTATATTGTTATACGATTTTACTTTGTTTGTTATACATTGTTATACGTTGTTATACATTGTTTTGCCAAGAACTTCAGGCAATTGCATAACCACTGTATAACTATTATATCACGGCATTGAAGTTCTCGATTTGTGTCTTGATTTCCTTCAGGAACAGGGTTGCCGGACCTCCGTCGATGGCACGGTGGTCGTAGGTAAGCGACAAACCGATATACGGAACGAAAGCTATGATTCCGCCGCCGATATCGGCAGGACGTTGTATAATGGTATTCACACCAAGGATGGCTACCTGCGGGGCATTTATGATCGGCGTAAATATTTCCACGCCGTAGTTGCCGAGGTTCGACACAGTAAAGCTACCAGCTGTGCTTTGCAGCAATTCAGGATCGATACCGCCTTTACGGCACCCTTCGGCCAAAGCGCGGAGTTTGTTCGATAAACCTTTGAGTGACAAATCGTCGGCATTTTTGAGAACCGGCACCATCAATCCGCGTGGCGTATCGACGGCTAACCCGAGATGTACCTGTTTGAAAGTCTTGATGCTGTCGCCAAGGAATTGACTATTGGCTTCGGGAAATTTCTCCAAAGCGCGGATCACAGCCCAGCAAACCATATCGTTGAGGGTGATGTTCGGAGTATCCGAATTGGCCTTTTGCGCTTTCTTCACTTCTTCGCGCAAAGCCAATAGTTTACGGACATCGGCGCTTAAGTGGTGCGTCAATTGTGCACTGTTCTGTAATGATTCATGCATCGCTTTGGCAATCAGCTTGCGGATATTAGTGAGTTTATTCACTTCGCATTCGGCATCGCTGTATTCTGCAACGGGTACAACCGGAGCGCTTGCGGCAACCGGTGTTGTGCGTTGTGCGGAGACAGCGCTTACTCCCTCCCCTTGGGGGAGAGCCGGGGTGGGGTTTACACCTTCCACATCGCGTGCGATAATACGTCCGTTAGGACCTGTCCCCTTGATGGTTGCCAAGTTAATGCCTTTCTTTTCGGCGATAATACGTGCGCGGGGCGACACCCTGATTTTTGTGTCAGTTACAACTGCTGTTGCAGTAGGAACCGAAATCGCAGCAACAGTCTTAATTTCTGATGTTTCAGAAGCTGGCGTTGCTTCTGCTGCCGGCGCTGTGCTTCCACTCGGACGGAATTCGTCAACCGATTCGCCTGCCTGGCCAATAACAGCTACGTTGTACAAGACAGGGACTTCATCGCCTTCGCCATAAAATACTTCCAGAAGAATACCGTCGGTTTTGGCTTCTTCTTCGAACGAAGCTTTGTCGGTTTCGTACGAAAACAGCGAGTCACCGGTTTTTACGCTATCTCCTTTTTTCTTGAACCACTGCGAAATAATGCAGCTTTCGACACTCTGCCCCTGCTTGGGCATGATCACGGGTATTGCCATATTTTATTTTTAATAATGATTATTTCCTTACAAGTCATGATTTCAATTCAGACCAATATGCTTAAATACAAATTAAATTGATTTAACTTGTAAACTATTTAAGTGGTTATTGGTTCAACTTCATTACTTTATATGAAGGCGCAAATATAGAAATTTTTTACTTGTATTTACAAGTTTGTCATAAATTATAAAATTCTACATGAATAACATGTGTTAAACATGGGGATAAGCCGAATAAATGCCTGCAAATAATTTAGAATTTGTACGTCAGGCTGATCGTTGTTCCATAGTCCATTTTACCGGCGTCAGGATCGGGTGGTTTACGGTCGTAGCTGATATAAAAAGTCCATGTAATGTAAAAATTATCAATAAGTTCCCATGATATATTGGTGTTCATCTCATAACGGATACGACCCTTTTGTGATAGGCTGGTATAAAAAGCATTTTTAGACGTTGCCTGTAAATTGGGACTGGCAAATTTGAAATAATTCAATAAAAGGCCCAAGGGAATTTCCATGAGTAATTCATTTTCACCGGAAGTGCTCAATTCCTGGTCCAGGCTAAACCCAAGCATTCCCATCAATTGTATGTTGGTGCCTAAGATAAACTTACGCCCTCCGCCGATTGTTTGCTGGAATCGCCGGGCTACGGATAATTGCAAGTTACGCTGATAGTCCAATTGCCCTACTGCATAAAACTTGCTGTTTTGCTGTAGGTTGTAATAGCTTGAAAGACTCACATCAGCACGGTCGCGTGAGAACGTAGAAGTATCGATCGAAGAATTGCTCGAACCTGCAAAAGCTAAGTCCATACGCTTAGCGGTATAGTATATGTTAGCGCTTGTACTTAATTGACCGATGCCGCTCGAATGGGTATAAGTGAACCCGGCGGATATATTCCCTTGCAACCGGTATATAAACGATTCCTGTGCCGGTAGCATGGCATTAATATGATCGATGGCGATCAACCGGACATAATTCGAGCTGACAATATATACATGCCCTTCTTTCGGCGCAGGCTTGAGTACTCCATAATACAACATCTGGTCGATAGTTTCAATACGAAAAGTATCGGTTGCCGTGTTGATCGACTGTATTTTGGATACTTTAATACTGATAATATTCAGGTTTTTGGTATCTATAGTGAGTTCCCCCAATCGCAGTTCTTTTATTTCTCCTGTAATCATCTCATTATGATACAGCACAACAGTGTCATTTTTGGGATGGGTGGCCCAAACTTCCCAAGTGGATACAATAATCAGTAAAGTAATCAAAAATATCCTCAAAGCGAAACATTTTTAGATGTAAGACAGCACTGATTGCTGCTTACTGAGGTGCTTACATAAATGTTCTACGGACAATTAAAACCATTAATTGTCCGTAGAATCTTATATAAAAACAACAATATCTAATGTTTGTTTTGCTCGATGGGCAGGATTTTTACGTTAGATGAATCACAAGCGATGAAAATATTTATTTACTCTTGATTTCATCGGCTTTTTTCTGAGCGGTTTCTAATAAGGAAGTAGCCTGTTTTTCGCCTTCCTGTTCGACCTTTACAGCTGAATTTTCGCCTTCTTTGCGTAGTTTATCCGCTCCGGCTTTTGCCAAACGTTTTTCGATGGCCGATTTCGATTCGGCATCTTTTTCTATCTTATCAGCATTGGCATTGGCTTCTGAACGTATCTTGTCTGCCGTTTGTTTGGCGGTATTGCGTATGTTTTGCGCCTGTTTTTCAGCTTCGGCCATGATGTTATCCACCTGTTTGGCGACTTCTTCACGTGCTTGTGTTTTCACTTCTTCTACTTTTTGCGTAACAGTTTCAGTTACCTGCTGCTTTACTGCATCGGTGAGGTTACCAACCATATCGGCCATGCTGAGTTTCACTTCGGGCTTAGTTACCGTTCCGCTCACATGACCCGTAAGGCTGAGTTCTTTGATTGCCGAACCACCGGGGACCTTACTCAACAGACTGGTTGCGCCTGATCCGATAGCGGAAGTGAGAACCGCAACTTTTACATTATAATTCAAGGTCATATCCAAACCCTGATCGCCTGTGATATCAATCTTACTTTGCGCCACATTGAGTTGCAACGGTTCAATCATCACCCGCCCGTCTTTGATTTCGTATTTAATATTCAGATTGCCGGGTGCAATGGTGCGATATTTTTCATTCTTCAAAAGATCGGCTATCGTCCCGAAAAGTTTCGAATTGCGGATTTCGATGTTTTGCGTACGGAGTTGTCCTTTGGAAGCAATTGTATTCAATATGGGGCTTAAATGTTCATCAAGCGTGCTGTTGAACGTAAGTGCAGCCGATACTTTTCCTACATAATCCTGAGGCTCAGGGAACATTTTTTCGAACATGGAGAATGACGACAAGGTTGAAGTGATGTCGAAATTCATGATTTCCATGTTGAAGTCAACCAAAGGTTTCTTTATATCCTGGGTATTATACTCGCCGTTGATCACCATACTTCCGTCCAGCAGGTTCATGCCCAGGTTGTGCATGCGCACTTTGCCGTCCTTTACAAACAACATCCCGATGGTATTGGTAATGTTCAATTTGTCGAACAGGATTTTACCTACTTTGGCGTTCAATACGAAATCTATGTTTTTAGGCACTTCAATGACCGACAGAGGCGTAGTGTCGGCCGGTGCGGCTTCCGCGGTTTCCTCGCCGCTCATAAATTCGTTCAGGTCGATGTTGTTCGATTTCAAGTCGAGTTTTCCCCGGATGGAGGCATCCTTGAAAACATAGGGAATAAAATTTTCCAGCGTTCCGTTCATGGCAATATCGGTACGACCGATTAATGCATCGAAACTCACGAGATCGACTTTCTTGGGAGTAAAATCAAGTTGCGTCTTCGATATTTTGACTCCTTGCGGGAAATCAGGACTGACAAAATCAAAGCCTGTCAGTTTCAACGTTCCGGCTGCCTGGAAATCTTCATATTGTTCCTTTTCGATAGCTGACATCCGTCCGGCCAATGACAGGTTGCAATCCAGGATGCCTGTCAGCGTGGTGCTATCCAACGGGATAATATCCGTCAGGGAATTAAAATCTACCTTTCCGACAAATTTTCCGGCTACCTGCATGTCGCTTTCCGGCGTCTTCACGTGTAATTCCATGTCGAACGGATTATTGGCCATTTCGAAATGAAACTTGTTTACATCCAATGTCGTCCGGTCGAACACCTCGCCATCGTAAAACGCTTTCATGGCAATGTTGATTTTATCGACCGACTTGGGCAAATCGGGATATTTAAACATGGCGTTGTCGACCGTCATATTGATGTCGGCACTCGGCATTTGCTTGTCGTTGTATGTTCCTTTCACTGACCCGTTTAATGTCAGGTTTCCGGAGGTCTGTACCTGTTCGAAATCCTTCATATAAATGGCGGGAATGAGTGATAACAAACTCTTGAAATCGGTACGGTCGGTTGCAAAGGTGATATCGGTATCAATGTCGTCGCCAGGCATCTTCACCGAACCGCTAAATTTCAGGACAATTTCATTCAGTTGAAATTCATTATCCTTGAATGTGAAACCCATATTTTTCATATCGGCGTCTATCTCCGAGACAAAGCCAACCCGGGCGTTTTTCAGCATCCGGATCCCGTCCATCCAGAAATCGACGGTCTCGATGCCGAGCTGCATGTTCAATTCGGTAAAATCCATCGCCATATTTCCTTTCAGGTCGAAATCAAGGTCTTTTAACATGGCGACCATTTTACTGGAATCATCGCGGTAAGTAATATAGGCATCCCTTATTTCGAATTTCTTGAGGGCCACTTTGATATCCGTATCCGAACTTTCTTCGGTTTCAGCCGATTCCGGCGTATCGCTGGGTTTCATAATATCCCAGTTAACATGCCCATTGTCCAATATATGTGCATACAACTTGGCTTTATCCAGCAATACCGATTTTACCTCGATATTTTCCATTTTGATCACCGACATGATATCCACTGTAAGACTGAACTTACCAAGCGAAACCAGGGTGTCGCCTTCGAATTCACCGGTGCCGATAACTGTCAAATCTTCCAGTGCAACATATGCATTGGGGAAATTACGGATGAACGATAACTTGAGATTGGAGAAATCGACTTTTGCTGTGAGCATGCTGTTCAACTCCTTCTTGGCAAATTCAATGATTTTACCCTTGAAAAGAAAAGGAGTAACCAACAATATCAAGAAAAGAACTGCAATAACAATAAAAAATATTTTAAGGAACTTCTTCATAAAAACTAATTTTTAATTTTAACAGGCAAGATGTGCCATACTTATCTTATTATTAATTTTATCAACTATATACCAAATCAGTAAATCATTAACGGTAAATCTTGTCCGGATATTATTCTGTGGCAGACATAAAAGAGAATAAAAGCCGATTTTGTGTTCATTCAAGATACTAAAGACAGCTACAAAAGCACTCGTCAGTTTGCAACATCGACTAAAGAGAAGGTGCCAACAGACAGAATATCAACATTCGTATAACAATTCATGTTGTGCCAATCCCTTCATATTTTACAAAACAAAGATAATTGTTTTTATATTTCATCCGCATTGTCAATGATTCCTATAACAATAATTATACGCAAAATAGCCCGGTTTTGTTCCATGAAAAACATGAAAAACCGAAGTATTTTATATCATCAATTTCACTTCAGGTCATCAGCACTTTTATATTGAAAAAAAACTATTTTTACATTTTTGAAATATTTAATTATGATGAAGCATTTTATCATTCTTTTGTTTCCCCTGTTGTACTTGTTTCCGGCTTCAGCACAGGACAGCACAGCATACCTTCCTGTCCGGAGTTGTATGGTTACGGGGCCGTTCCTGTTGCAGAATCCTGTATTGAGCGATACTGTAAATATTTTTGGCGATAAGTATGATATCAAACAAATGCTGAAAACTAAAATTTCTGTTGCTGCATTCAACCGCAATGCCCAAAAAGTAGATGCCGATACATCGACAGGATATTTCACAGCAAAATATCAACGGGTCGATAAGACATCGTTATATGTTTTCAACTTTGTGATAACCGCCCGCAGTTTTACCAAAGCGAAACTGAAAATCACGTCGCCGCAGGCCATTGAAGTATATGTCGAAGGCGAAAAAGTAGCCGACAAACAGTCGATACAGAAAAGCATGGAAAAAGCTACGTCGGCCGATTGGGCATTGACCATGGAACCGAGAAGCTACGAAATAGCTGTCAAATGTCTTGTACAAGCCGGAGATTCCATACATCCTGCTGTAAAAATCGGTTTGGAAACAAAAAAGACCAGTGACCGGGACAAAATACAAACTTTTGCGGCACAGGCACGCCGGCCGTTTACGTTGTTCGATGTGCTGGAAGGTGAACGGCCATCGAACATCAGCATATCACCTGATGGAAAATATGCCTTGCTGCGTTCGGCTATCGTGCTGCCTAAAGGAAAGCCAGAGACCAAATTCAGTGTGATCAACATTTCAACCGGAAAGGCGATATGGAACAGCAGTGAAAACAAAAGTTGGCAATGGTTACCCAAAGGCAGTCGCCTGTGTTATACATCTGACGGAGCTGAGGGTCGCCAATTAATAGTGATGGATATATCGGACATGCAGGAAACCATAGTTGCCGAAGGACTCCCGGAAGGTTACTTCACTTGGTCGCCCGATGAGGGTTACCTGTTGTTTTCCGTTACGGATAAAGCGCCCGAAAGTAAGGATGGCGGAGTACACCAGATACTCACACCGCAGGACCGGCAAGACGGTTGGCGTAACCGATCGTTCATCTATCGTTACGATCTTGCTTCCGGATTACTCCAACCTTTGGTTTTCGGATACCGGGGCGCCCGTCTGCTTGCCATCAGTCCCGATGCACAGTCCATTGTCTTTTCCACCCGCAGGGATCATTATACTGAACGTCCGTTTGCATTGTATACCATATGTCTGATGCATCTGAACAGTATGAAGACCGACACTCTTTGGCATGATATCAAGTACGGCACTGTAGATTGTTTTTCACCTGACGGGAAGCAATTGCTGTTACTTGGCGGTCCCGAATCGTTCGATGGGATCGGCCGTAGTGAAGACGTTACAGGTATCCCTAACAGTTACGACATGCAGGCATACATTTATACGATTGGCAATGGACATATTGAGGCTATATCCAAGAAATTCAATCCGTCGATTGAATCGGCTTATTGGAACAAAACCGACAACAATATCTATTTTATAACAACGGATGAAGATTATGTCCGTTGCTACCGCTATCTGACCAAAAAGGAAAAATTTGAAAAATTGAATCTACCGGCAGATGTTGTGCAATCTTTCAGTGTGGCAAAGGATGCGCCTGTGGCTGCCGCGATAGGACAAAGCGCATCATATGCTTCGACGGCTTTTCGTGTCGATTTACGGAACGACAAAACCGCAATGCTGGCCGACCCGATGAAACCCGTCATGGAACGGTTGGATCTGGGTAAAGTACAGGATTGGACTTTCCGTTCGTCGGGAGGAAGCGATATCAAAGGCCGTGTCTATTATCCCTATGATTTTGACAAAAACAGGAAATACCCGATGATCGTATATTACTATGGTGGGACGACACCGGTAGGCCGCATGTTCGACGGCCGTTATCCTTTCCATCTGTATGCGTCGATGGGGTATGTGGTATATGTGTTGCAACCCAGCGGAACCGTAGGATTCGGACAGGAATTTTCGGCACGGCATGTCAATGCCTGGGGTGAGCGTACTGCCGACGAAATCATCGAAGGCACCAAGGAATTTTGTGATGTCCATCCATTTATCGATCGGACAAAAATAGGATGCATTGGGGCTTCCTATGGCGGGTTCATGACCATGTATCTGCAAACGCGTACCGATATTTTTGCAGCAGCGGTATCGCATGCCGGTATCAGCGATATCACCAGCTACTGGGGCGAAGGTTACTGGGGATATTCCTACAATGCAGCCGCCGCAGCCGATTCATACCCCTGGAACAATACCGACCTGTTTGTCGGTCATAGTCCTCTTTTTGCTGCCGATAAAGTGAAAACCCCGTTGCTGCTGTTACATGGCGATGCCGACACCAATGTCCCGCCGGGCGAAAGTATCCAGATGTTCACTGCACTGAAAATACTCGGTAAACCGGTAGAACTGATCACTGTGGAAGGAGAAAATCACCATATTCTGAATTACAGTAAGCGTATCCGGTGGAATAATAGTATTTTTGCATGGTTTGCCAAATGGTTGCAAGACGATGACAGTTGGTGGAACGAATTATATCCTAAGAAAAATTATTAAAAATCAGAATTATATGAAGCAATATGTTATTGGATTAGATTATGGGACAGACTCCTGTCGTGCCGTGATTGTTGATGCAGACAACGGCCGGGAAATCGCTTCGTCCGTAAAATACTATCCCCGTTGGGCGGAAGGCAAATACTGCAATCCGAAAACCAATCAATACCGCCAGCATCCGTTGGATTATGTAGAAACCCTGGAAGCATCGGTGAAAGAGGCATTGTCGAAAGCTCCTGCCGGAACTGCCGAAAATGTGACAGGCATGGCCTTCGATACTACCGGAAGTACTCCGGTACTTACCGATCAGAATGGCACACCGCTGGCCTTATTGCCCGAATTTGCCGAGAATCCCAATGCCATGTTTGTCCTCTGGAAGGATCATACGGCAATTGCCGAAGCTGCCGAAATCAACAAACTGGCCAAAAGCTGGAAGATCGATTACACAGCTTATGAAGGCGGCATTTATTCGTCCGAGTGGGTATGGGCCAAGATGTTACATGTGCTTCGTAAAGACCAGGGACTTCGCAAATCGGCTTACTCGTGGGTTGAACATTGCGACTGGATGTCTGCATTGATTACAGGAAATACCAAACCCGAAGCATTGCTTCGCAGCCGTTGCGCAGCAGGCCATAAAGCAATGTGGCATGCAGCGTGGGACGGACTTCCATCGGAAGAATTCCTGACCAAGCTCGACCCGTTATTGTCGGGTTATCGTGCGCGATTATTTACCGAAACTTATCCGAGCGGTACCGTTGTGGGCCATCTCACACAGGAATGGGCCACCAGGTTGGGATTAACAACAAAAGTTGCGGTCGCTGTCGGCGCACTCGATTGTCATTTCGGCGCTGTCGGTGCGCAAATTGCTCCGGGCGCTTTCGTACGGGTGATCGGGACTTCCACATGCGACATCATGGTCGTACCTTACGAAGAAATGGGAGACAAACTGATCCCCGGTATTTGCGGACAAGTAGACGGGTCCGTGGTTCCCGGTCTGACCGGCCTCGAAGCCGGGCAATCGGCATTCGGCGATATCTATGCCTGGTTCAAACGGATAGTGGAATGGCCGGTGAAAAACATCATCGCCAATACCAAACTGATTGACGAAGCAACTAAAGCGAAATTGGTAAGGGAAGCTCTGGATGATCTGATACCTGCACTGACCCGGGAAGCCGAGCAAATCCCTATACACGAAAGTACCATTATAGCTACAGACTGGATGAACGGCCGCCGTACGCCTGACGCCAACCAGTTGTTGACAGGAAGTATTACAGGATTGACGTTGGGCAGCACTGCGCCGATGATTTTCCGCGCGTTGGTGGAAGCTACCGCCTTCGGGTCGAAAGCCATTGTCGACAGGTTTATCGAAAACGGACTTGAAATAAAAGAAGTGATTGGCATTGGCGGAATTTCGCTTAAATCGCCTTTCGTGATGCAGACGTTGGCCAACGTATTGGGTATGCCGATAAAAGTGGCTAAAGCCGAACAGGCATGTGCGGTCGGTGCGGCCATGTTTGCTGCTGTCGCTGCCGGCAAATATATGAAAGTAGAAGAAGCTCAACAAACCATGGGGCAGGGTTTTGCTTCGGTATACCAGCCGGACGAGGTTGTTCACAAGCATTATCTCGATATGTACACCAAATACCTGAAAATAGGAAAATTCACTGAAAGTATTATTTAACAGGAATTTGTGTTCATAGTTAAAGGGCCGGAACCTCAAACGTTCCGGCTCTTTGATTATTCTTTATACCGGACCATCTCAAATGTTATTTTAATCGAATAGGATCGTATCGGATGATGCTTGATATGATATTGACATCATTCATGTAGATATGCGGTTGATTTATGTGAATTAGTATTTATCTTATACGCTATTGTGATTACTTTGTACAGACAACCTATATTGGCCTACATTTGTTTTATACAGTATTGTAATTAATTTACACAGCATTGGAGTTATTATACGCATGCTCACAATTCATATACAATCCTAAAAATCATCCCCGAAAACAACAAACTACATTGACACAAAAAACATTTAACCTATGCGCATTGTGGTATAATATTTGTGGCAAAATGAAACATTGTTGCTTGTCATAAATTACCAGTCAATCATGAGAGATGATCAGGTTTTTATGGAGCTTATGTATCATATCTGTTAAGAATCAAATTGTCATCCATGAAAAAAATTTACTCTATTCTTATCTGTGGTTTACTGTGCATCACAACACTCTATGCCCAAAACGTAACCGAAGGTACTACGGGGTCGTGTACTTGGACGCTTACCGGTACCGCCGGAAACTATACGCTCACCGTCAGCGGGACGGGCATCATGCGGAATTATCCCAACGCCTCAGGTGCCCCGTGGTATGCCTACCGCGATGGCATCACCACGGTGAATATCACGCAGGGCGTTACCTCTGTCGGCGACTATGCCTTTGGCAATGGCCCATACAGGGCAATCAGTTCCGTGACCCTCCCCGGCAGTATTACACACATCGGCGAATACGCTTTTGCCGAATGTACGGCGCTTACCTCCGTCGCTATCCCCGAAAACGTCATTACTATCGGCGGAAGTGCGTTTGCGAATGCGGGTATCACTTCCCTCACCATCCCCGAAAATGTTACCTCGATCGGTTACTTCGCTTTTTTTAAGTGCAACCGGTTAACCTCGGTACGCTTCAATGCCACAAATTGCACCTTTGGTGGTGCCGTTTTTAAAGACAGCGAAGGAGCGGCCACGCTCGTACTCGGCAATCAGGTAACCCGGATACCGGATGCTGCCTTTACCGGATGGGTGGGACTCACTTCCGTGAACATACTTGGAAGTGTAACCTCTATCGGCGAAAGCGCGTTTGGCGACTGCACGGCATTAACATCCATCAATATGCCCGAAAGCGTCATTACCATCGGTTCTTATGCGTTTGCGAACACGGGTGTCGCTTCCATAACCATTCCTGAAAATGTTATCTCCATCGGCGCCTGCGCTTTCAGTAGATGCAGCAAATTAACTGAAGTGTATTACAATGCCGCAGACTGTGTGTTTGACATTGGCTATGGTTCACCAAAACATGTATTTTATGGTTCTACGGGACAGGCAAAACTCACCATCGGCAACCGGGTTACCCGGATACCGGATGAAGCCTTTATGTATTGGGATGGTCTCACATCTGTAAGTATCCCCAGCAGCGTTACCGTCATCGGGAACTATGCTTTTAACCAAACAGCGCTCACCTCCGTCGTTATCCCCAACAGTGTTACTGAGATCGGCACGGCCGCATTTCTCAGAACAGGGCTCGTTTCCGTAACCATCTCCGAAAGCGTTGTCACCATTGGATCCAATGCATTTGCAGTTTGCGAAAAGCTTGCCGAAGTACGTTTCAATGCCGTCAACTGTACAGCAATGCCGTCCGCATTTTCCAACAGTTCGGAATCCGTCTCCGCCACACTTACCGTCGGCAACGGAGTAACGCAGATACTTGACAGGGCTTTTGGCGGTTGGACGGGGCTGAGTTCCGTAACCCTGCCGGAGGGCGTTACCTCCATCGGTGCAAATGCGTTCGCGACCACGTCGTTAAAATCCATCACCATACCCGCCAGCGTTAGCGATATATATGTATCAAATGCATTTTACCTTTGCGAAAAATTAACGTCCATAGAAGTAGCGGCGGGCAACACCCACTACAGCTCTGTCGGCGGCATACTGTTCAACGGCGACAAAACCACCCTGCTGAAATATCCCGCCGGCAAACAGGGCGCATATACCATTCCCAATGGCGTTACGGGCATCGGAGCATGGGCGTTTACCGAAGACTGTACCGGAATCCCCTCCGTTACCTTCCCCGCAAGCATTACGTCTTTCGGCAGTCTTCCTCCCTGCGTTGCGGCCATCACCGTTCCGAGTACTGTCCCGCCCGCTGGCTGTCCCACCGTTTTCCAGCCGTCCAGTGTTCGTCTCAACGTTCCGCAAGGTTCGGAAGCCGCATATTCCGCCGCCACCGGATGGAAGAACTTTTATATCGAAGGTATATCCGCCTTGCCGGGCGGCACGTGCGGTCCCAACCTTACGTGGAGTTACGATATGAAAGGAAAACTCACCATCAGCGGAACAGGCGAGATGACTTCCTATCCATGGGCAAATTTACAGGCCAAAATACAGACGCTTTCATTGCCCAACGGGCTTACCTCCATCACTGGACACGCATTTGGGTCCTGCACGGCGCTAGTATCTGTTAATATCCCCGGTAGCGTAGCTACCATCGGCAACAACGCATTCCTCGATTGCAAAAGGCTTGCGTCGGTAACGTTCGGCAGCGGTGTTAAGGATATTGGCGACTACGCTTTTAAGGGTTGTACGGGCCTAACTTCAGTAACCACCGGCAACAGCGTTACCCGTATCGGCGGTTCCGCCTTCAGTGGCTGCACGGGCCTCATTACGGCAAACATCGGTAGCGGCATCATTCACGATGCTGTATTTGACGGCTGCACCTCGCTTGCCTCCATAACCTTCGGCGAAGGCGTTACCGAAATTCGCTGCGCGTTCAACAATTGTCCCTCCCTTGCCGAGGTTCATTTCAATGCCATAGACTGTTCGATTTATAGCTGTACGAGCGGTGTAGGCCCTTGGGTAAGTTCTTCGTCGCCGTTTGCCGTTTGCCCGGCCTTCACAAAGCTTACCTTCGGCAGCAATGTTACCCGGATACCATCCGCGTTTTTCGGCTGCACAAGCATCACCAGCGTAACTATTCCCGAAAGTGTTACTAAAATTGACGGTTCTGCATTTTACGGTACGGGGCTTACTTCTATTACTATCCCCGAAAATGTGACTGTCATCGGCAGCTTTGCCTTTGCATACTGTCCGAATCTCGCCACGGTGCATTTTAATGCTGTGAACTGTACGGATGTGGGAGCATACAGCATCAACTACGGCTATCAGGTTGCATTTGCCGGTAGCCCGGTAACATCGCTTACCATCGGCGCCAAGGTAAAACAGATACCTGCCCGTGCCTTTTGCAACTTCGGGCTGATTTCCGTCACCATTCCCGAAAGCGTTACGTATATGGGTAACCATGCCTTTTCCGGCTGTACGAGCCTCGCCTCCGTTGATTTCAATGCCGTTAATTGCGAGACCATGTCAGAGGAAGTGTATCTATACGGTTCGTATCGCCTTGAGCCGGTATTCAGCGGTTGCACTGCATTAAACGCCGTCCGCATTGGCTCGCGGGTAACGCGGTTACCGGATTACTCGTTTTACGGATGTTCAGGTCTTGCGTCCGTAACCATTCCCGCTGGGATTACAGTTGTCGGAGACAGGGCGTTTGGAGCATGTACAGGGTTGAGTTCGGTCACCGTTCTGAACTCCGTGCCACCCACTGCCAACGCCGAAGCTTTTTACAACGTGAACGTGGCCTCCGCACGGCTAAACGTGCCACAGGGTTCAGAAAACAGCTATCGCACGGCTAACGTATGGAAGGACTTCGGTACCATTGGCGTAGCGTCGGGCAGCAACTGCGCTCTGGCATCGCTATCGGTATCGGCCGGCACACTCACACCTGCGTTTAACACTTCTGTTACTTCCTACACATGCACCCTGCCCAACAGCGTGAACTCGCTTACCATCACGGCCACTACCGCCGATGGCGGGGCCACAGTTACAGGTGCGGGCACAAAAACGCTCACGGCAGCCGAACATACGTTCCCTGTTACAGTAACATCGCAGAATGGACTTGCCACTACCACCTATACGATTGTGGTGAACCGCAAGCCGGTCTTCACAGTAACATTCGATTCGCAGGGCGGCAGTACGGTAGCTCCGCAAACCATATTGCAGGGCGAAAAGGCGACTAATCCTGCCACGCCTACCCGCACCGGATATGCCTTTGATGGTTGGTATAAGGAGTCCGCCTGCGCCACTGCCTGGGTTTTTGCTACGGATGTAGTTGCCGCCAACACCACGCTCTACGCCGGATGGTCGGAAAGTGGGGTAGCGTCGGTAAAAATTTTGCCCGCCACAATCGCAGTGCGGAAAGGTACTATACAACAATTCAGCGCTTCGGTAACCGTCGTGGGTGGCGTGTCACAGTCGGTGACGTGGAGCTTAAGCGGCAATGCGCTCACGGCCACGAATATTAGTTCCGCAGGTCTGCTCACGGTAGCAGCCGGTGAAACGGCCACAGCACTTACCGTTACGGCTACCTCTGTATATGACAACACAAAGAAGGGCACGGCAACGGTAACCGTGGCGCAGGAAGGCATGGTGAGTGTCAGCGGTACCGTGGCGAACGCACCAGCCGGAACGAGAGTAGAACTTTACGGCGCGTCATCAATCAAGAGCGGCGTTCCAAGCGGATACCAATATGTGAATTTTACTGTAACGGACAGCAATCATGGTTACCTGTTCGACAACCTGTCGCCGGGCGTTTACATCGTGTTGGTGGCGCTGGATGGATATGATCCCACACCTTCGGACGCTATGAATCTTACAGGCGGCACCTTTGCCGGAACTGTCGACTTTACGGTAGATAACAACGCGCACACCGTTACCCCCGGCAATACCAATACCCTCACAGGTACGAAAGATCTTTTTGCCCCGGATATGAAAGTGTATCCCAACCCGTTTATGGGCGTGGTTCATCTTACGGGTGCGGAAGGCTGCATGTTAAGGATCTTTACGGAAAGCGGCGCTGCAGTGCATGTGCAAAAAGTTGTGAACTCCGACGAAATCATTTGGTTGGAGCAATTGCCTGCGGGCGTATACTTCTTCCGGTTGGAAAATAATGGACGGACAAAAATGATGAAAGTAATTAAAAGTAATTAATTCGAATCAAGAGTTGGGAAACGCTTAAATGTTTTGGGCTAAAGCCTTATAAATGGATACTCTTTCTATCCGTTGACTAAAGCTAACGGCAATGATTTAAGGTGAAGTCACTCATCATTGCCGTCAACTTTTAGTTGACGGATAGAGAATGACTAAATAATCAGGGGCTTTAGCCCAAAATCCAACCTTTGATTCGCATAATATATGAATTTTTGACGGCCCACCTGCCGGGTCTTTATCCGAAAACCACCATCACTTCAATATAAATCGAGTGAGCCGGTGATACGGAGTATAGCCCTGTAAAGGGAACTTGAGTAAACGCCCTGTACCTTAAACAACAATAAAATTAATCTTTTAATAATTAGAATTATGTCTATACAATACAAACTGATTCCCAGGAGAAATCCTCGAGACTTGAAAGCCGCCCCCAAGTATTATGCTATTGCGGTACACGGCAAAACCTACAATTTGAGCCAATTGGCTAAAGAACTGGCTGCACGGTCGACTACTGCCAGCGAAGGAGACGTTTTTTCGGTGCTTATTGGGTTGAGAGACCTGATGCGGGAACATTTCGACCGTAGCGACAGAGTACTTTTTGACGGTATCGGAACATTCGACATTGCCCTTTCGTCGGAAGGAGCCGAAGAACCCGAAAAGTTCCACCAGGGACTTATTAAAGGGGCCAGGCTGAACTTCCGTTCGGATGCCGACATGACGGCATATATCAAAAACCTGAAATACGCCAAATATAGCCCCAAGGCTTAACAGGCTGCTTGTTTTCAACCCGGTATAGCGGTACAGGGTAATACCATACCGGGTTGATTTGTAACTTCAAGATGATCCGTGTGAAACCTCAAGATGATTTGACTAAAACTTCAAGACGATCTGAGCAAAACCTCAAGATGATTTGAGTAAGACTTCAAGACGATTTGAGTAAGACCTCAAGACGATTCAAGCGAAACTTCAAGATGATTTGAGTAAGACCTCAAGATGATCTGAGTGAAGCCTCAAGATGGACTGTCAAAAATTTAAAGATCAGATTCGATTCTAATTAACTATTTTTATTTGCATTGAAAATCAGATGAGTAAAAGCAGTCAAATCGTTTAATCAACAATTTCTATCGTAGGGGAATGTCGTTTAGTTAAGGATGGTTTATTATTTTCTTTGCCTGACAGGGCCTGCCCGGCTATGCCATTCAGGCGGGCGCAAGCGATCTCACGTAAGTAATTACGGTAATGATAATTCCCCGTTAGGGAATGAAGACAAAATAATTTACTCATTTGACAGGATTAACATGATTTACAAGATGTAAATAATCCTGTAAATCATGTTAATCCTGTCTGAAAAAAATGGGGATATTATTTTGTCATTGTTACTAGGGGAAAAATATCAATAGAATCATGCATGTAAAAAGAACTAAATTGCCCGTCAAGGCATACACAAATATGACAAAATATTTATAAGGCTTTAAAAGCCCGATTTTCATAACTGCAGGTTGTTGACCTGCAGAGAAAGCAACAGACAAGGCAAGATATACAGAACAAGAATATGTCTTGCCTTACAGGCAATGGCTATGGTCGTTGTCACAATCCGCAAGTAAGCGAAGCGCAACTTGCGGTTATGAAAATATCGCCTTTCAGGTATAGAATAAAGAATCAGTGTCGTTTAGTTAAGGATCGTGATGGAAAGGATGTCTCCATTCCGCATGCTGCGCAAGCTTCAGTCGACATGACGACACACTCTTATAGAAGATGGGAAAGGAAGGTTGGGCGGCGAAGACCCCCAACCATCCATTACCAAACGG
>JAVBNI010000259.1:0-11340 GCA_031551645.1 Bacteroidales bacterium
ATAACGATAACAGGCATTTTCTTCCGGAAATCGCTCATAAAAATATATAGAATTAACCCCCATAAATCGATCTCTTGTGCCCATGCTACAAAGGTAGCATCATTTTTTAATTAGTGCGCACTAAGCGCCTATACCGATACATGTATTGATTGCGGGAATATGTATTCCGAATGAAAACAGCGTACGGTTGCATGAAAAATTCGGATTTAAACAGGTATCCCACATGAAAGAAATCGGACGAAAATTCGATAAATGGAGGGATGTGGGACACTGGCAATTATTCCTCAATCGATAATTTTAGATATTGCTTTCCATGAAACGATCACGACGCCATCAACGATACCGGCAAACAAACCGGTATCTACAATGTGGGTAAAACCCGACAAATTACCTCATCAATCTTGACCCGATCGGCTATATGAAAACGCAAGACAAAAAATAAGGGGATTTTCCGGCTATCATATCAGGTAAATAATTATCACTAATTACATTAAAAAGTATACATTTGTCTGTAAACTTTGGATGTATTTTGTTAAATAATAGAAAACAACATTCATGGAAAACAATAAATCAACCATAGATGAAATCAGGGAACGGTTTGACAAGGATGTTGAACGATTCAGTAACCTCGAAACGGGACAAGTTTCCACTGTTGACGCAACTCAGTCGCTCGAACTACTGACAGAAGCCGCAAAAAGATTGGCACCACATGCTATCCATCTGTTAGATATTGGGTGTGGTGCAGGAAACTATACTTTGAAAATGCTTTCAAAACTTCCGGACCTGAATTGTACCCTGCTTGATTTGAGCCGGCCAATGTTGGATAAAGCATTCGAACGAATATCGCCAATAACCCGTGGAACGGTTGAAATCATTCAAAGTGATATTAGAACAGTTAATTTACCAGACAACCACTTTGATTTGGTCATGGCTGGAGCCGTTCTGCACCACCTGAGAGATGATGCCGACTGGATGCATACCTTCACCAAGCTTTACCGGATTATCAAACCTGGAGGTTGCCTGTTGATTTCCGATTTGGTTATTCAGAATTCTGATGTTTTAACCGGGTATATCTGGGAAAAATATGGTGATTATTTGGAAAACCTGGGTGGTACCAAATATCGGAACAAAGTGATGGATTATATTGAAAAAGAAGATTCACCCCGGTCGTTGAATTATCAGATGAGCCTGATGAAAAACATTGGGTTTCGTGGAGTGGATGTACTGCATAAAAATCTTTGTTTTGTCACGTTTGTAGGGATAAAGTAAATATTCCATTAGCTATTCATAACCTAATTGAAGACAAAACCTCGTATGAAAAAAGTCTGTACATTTATTTTGACTGTCATTGTAATGTTGTTTTACATGCCGTCATGCAATCAGATACAAATCGGAGAAAAGCCGGTTCAGCAAACCGATTTACAACAACCTTGGTACAAAACCACTCATAGTTGGGCACAAACCAACTTTACTGAAGATGATCCGGTAAAAGCCGATCTTGATTTCTGGAAAAAACAGTGGCAACGTACCAAAGTGCAGGGCGTTATTGTCAATTGTGGAGGTATTGTGGCGTATTATCCCAGCAAATACGGTTTACAGTATCGGGCAAAGTTCCTGGGCGACCAGGATTTTTTCAAACGGGTGAGCGATGCTGCCCACGAAGAAGGTCTTGTAGTGGTTGCCCGTATGGATATTAACCGCGCCACAAAAGAATTTTACGATACGCATCCCGATTGGTTCTGCCGAAAGAAAAACGGCGAACCGATCATGTCCAATGGTCGTTATTTTTCCTGTATCAACAGCGGTTATTACAAAGAATTTATACCTCAGATACTTGTCGAAATTATTGAAAAATACCATCCCGTCGGTTTTACCGATAATAGCTGGAAAGGACTCGACCGCAATACGGTCTGCTATTGTAATAACTGTAAGTCCAAATTCAAAAACGATTGCAGCCTTTCACTTCCTGAAGCCGTTTCTTGGGACGACCCCATCTATCGCGAATGGGTGCGCTGGGGTTATAAATGCCGGTTGGAAAACTGGGACTTATTCAATGAAACCACCCGAAAAGCAGGCGGCGATGATTGTCTATGGGTCGGGATGGTGCATGCTGATCCCGCATCAGGTAGTTTTGCCGATCTGAAAGCGATTCTCTCACGATCCAAAATAGTTTTCTGTGACCATCAAGGTCGTGAAGAGTCCGGATTCGAGCAAAATGCCGTCAATGGAACTTTATTACGGCTTGCTTCCGACGAACAGGTGCTGGTTCCCGAAAGCATGGCCAACTACGTGCGCGGAGGCCGGACTTTCCGCTTGGCAACCAACCCCAAAGAAGAAACAAGATTGTGGATAATTGAAGGAATCGCAGGAGGAATTTCTCCCTGGTTCCACCATATCGGAGGCAGTCAAAATGACCGACGGCAATTCGAAACTCCTGTTCCAATGTTCCAATGGCATGCAAAAAATGAACAATATCTTTACAATCGCACCGATCTGGCCAATGTTGGGGTAGTCTGGAGCCAGCAAAATGCAGATTTCTACGGACGCAACGAGGTCAGAGAAAAAGTTTCGCTTCCCTGGAAAGGATTTTGCCAGGCACTGTCGCGTTATCGCATCCCGTTTCTTCCTGTTAACGCACAAGATATCGGTAAATATGCCTCACGCCTGCGCACTCTGGTTCTGCCGGACATAGCAGTGATGACGGATGATGAAATCGAAGCTGTATGCGATTTTGTAAACAACGGCGGCAACATTATAGTAACCGGCATAACCGCAACATTGGACAAAGACGGTGTGCCTTCCGGCAATGACAAACTGTGGAAGTTGCTGGGACTATCGTTTACCGGAGAAACCAAAGGCATTTTCGGTACTGCCAGTTCTAATTGGGAAGCTTATGCCTCCCATAGTTACTTTCGGTTGCCAAACACACGCCATGAAATCCTCTCAGGGTTTGAAAACACAGATATTTTGCCCTTCGGAGGAGGAATACGAATGACAAATTCTACAGGCCCCCTCAAGCCCTTAGCTTCATATATTCCACCATTTCCCATTTATCCGCCAGAATTTAGCTGGATCCCTGAAGAAGAACCGGATACCCATCCCTTATACGCCGGCACACTTCCCGGAGGCGGACGTGCAGTGTATTTTTCGGGTGACATCGATCGATGCTATGGCAGGGCTTTACTACCCGACCATGGCATGTTGCTCACCAATGCTGTACGATGGGCTGCTAATGGCACATTACCTCTCTCGCTGGAAGGTCCGGGACACATCGATTGCAAGCTTTACCGGCAGGAAAATCGACTGATTCTCCATTTGGTCAATTTAAACGGTTCAAATCGAATCGGTTACCTGGACGAGTTTTTGCCTGTCGGACCATATACTGCCATTTTCGACACCCAAGGGCTCAATCCTGGAAATGCATATTTAACTGTCAGCGACAAAAAGGCCCCGATGAAAATACAAAATGGTAAAGTTACAGTAACAATTGACAAAATTACTGATTTTGAGATGATCGTGGTCGAATAACTTTACCGTTCGGAACAATGAAAAAGATTCTCCTTTTAGGATGGGTGACGATAATTGCTGGAACAATTTCCACAGCTCAACCGATAACCGATTTTTACTATTTCCAGAAAGGAAATGTATATGAAAAAACTATCTTCAACGGGAGAAATGAAATCATAGCCCGGCAGGAATACCAAATCATAAACCTGACCGAGGAAAATGGCGTATCGACAGCCCTGGTGCAGATTATCACCATCAAAAATGGAAAAGAGACGGAACGGACAACCGGATTGTTTGTGACTGATCATACAACACTACAAATATCCATGGGAAAAACAAAAAACGGAACAGATGTTTATATTGAATATCCTGCAGATATGAAACCGCATCAAAAATTGGAATCAGGTATCAGTTTTGAAACCGAAGCTAAAATAGTCGGACAAATCATAAAAGTTTACTGTACTATTGGGGGCAGACAGGTGCTTTCTGTCAATGAATCGGTAATTACTTCCCTTGGCACATGGGATTGTGTAAAAACAAGCTACGACATGGAACTCCGGGGGAAAATATTTGGTATCGGCATCCCGGTAAATGTGTCTGTTTTCGAATGGTCTGCTCCTGGTTTTGGTATCGTACGAACGGATATCTACCGGAGTGGAAAACTTTACGAAAGGAGATTATTGACTAATGTAAGGCATTAGAGAATTGAGAACTTGCACAAGTGCTCGTGAGGGTTTGACTTCGCCGATCTTACAATTTGTCGTTCGCTTGAACGGAAAACAATTGCGAAAACTGCCTTGATTCGCAAGGCATACAAAATTGCTTATTGCAATAAGCGATTTTTCATAAAAATTGCTTGTTGTAGTAAGCAAAATAACTTATAGTAATATAAAGGTAACGATATTTGCGTATGATCAAGAATTTAATGAACCGTAAACCAAAATTCGACAAATACACCTAAGCCAGTAATTATCAAGACAATAACAACACCACTCCTAATCTTTTTACATGTCATCATTAAGCCGATAAATATTCTGATTGCTCCAATAACAGCATTCAAGATCAGCGTCCATTCAGGAAACATGACATAATATCGGTATCTGCTCAAATGATACACATACAACAAAGAAAAGTTACTCTGAATAATGTATGAAATAGATATCATTCACTGTTTTCTTTAAGATCAAAAATATCTTTGTTTGAAAAGTCAAGAAATTTGCTGGTTTCTTTTTTAAGAATTGTGTCAGGTAATCATAAAATCTGTCATAATATTGTGCCTGAATAAACAATATGCTATCTTTGTAGCCGTGAAATTCAATTGTATTGTATTTTATTTTAATACCGGAAATCATGGGAAAAGAAAGAGATGCAAAAAAAGAGACGAAAAAAGAGCCAGCTAAAAGTCTGAAGGAAAAACGGTTGGAAAAAAAAGAAAAAAAGAGCAAAAAAGGACTTTAAATGTCTGTATTTGAATTTAAATACAGAATGTTTTCAAATTAGAATACGTCCGAATTTAACTTTGGACGTATTCTTTTTATAATAAGCGGTATGCAAATAACCATATATACAGACGGATCTTCATTGGGTAACCCCGGTCCCGGAGGGTATGGAGCAGTATTGATGGCCGGACAGCATCGCAAGGAACTGTCTCAGGGATATAAATGTACTACGAATAACCGGATGGAATTAATGGCTGTCATCGTATCACTCGAAGCTTTAAAAATCCCGCAGAGCCAAGCGCTTATCCATACCGATTCGCAATATGTGGTTAATTCGGTGGAGAAAGGATGGGTATTTGGCTGGGAAAAGAAGGATTTTTCCGGTAAAAAGAATGCAGATTTGTGGAGACGCTTTCTAAAGATATACCGCAATCATACCGTCCGGTTTATCTGGGTGAAAGGACATGCGGGCAACAAGGAAAATGAGCGTTGCGACCAACTTGCCGTTGCTGCCGCACAAAGTAACAACCTCATGGAAGATACGGGTTTTCTCAAAGAAAACGAGTGATCCGAAAAGCAAGAATAAAATCGTCAATTGAAAAATGATTTCAGTCAATCAGTTAACCGTGTCGTTTGGAGGCACAGACCTGTTCAATAATATCACGTTTTTGGTAAATCCCCGTGACCGGATCGGTCTTGTCGGTAAAAATGGCGCAGGTAAATCGACTCTGTTGAAAATATTTGCAGGTCTTCAGGATGCAACCTCCGGAACTGTTACGATCCCGCAAAATATCGACGTGGGTTACCTTCCCCAGCAAATGATACACCAAAGCGGCAAAACGGTATGGGAAGAAACACGTACGGCTTTTGACCGCATACTGGGATTGTTGCAGGAAATTGAACGCATTAATACCGAAATTTCCGAACGTACCGACTATGAATCGGAATCGTACCTGGATTTGATACACCGTTTGGCCGACCTGAATGAACGTTACGAAATATTGGGTGGCACCAGCATAGAGGCCGACGTAGAAAAGACCCTGATCGGCCTTGGATTTTCGCCTTCGGATTTTGACAGGCAAACTTCCGAGCTAAGCGGTGGTTGGCGAATGCGTATCGAATTGGCTAAAGTATTACTCCGTCGCCCAAATGTGCTACTGCTTGACGAACCTACCAACCACCTGGATATAGAGTCTATTCAATGGCTCGAAAACTTCCTGAAAGACTTTGCAGGCGCAGTGGTCTTGGTTTCGCATGACCGTGCCTTTCTGGATAATGTTACGCAACGAACGGTTGAAATATCGCTGGGTAAGATTTATGATTACAAGGCGCCTTACACACAGTATCTTGAACTACGTAAAGATTTTCGCGAACAACAATTAGCGGCCTACCGCAATCAGCAGAAAATGATCCAGGACACGGAGGAATTTATCGAACGATTCAGGTATAAAGCAACCAAAGCGGTGCAGGTACAGTCGCGTATCAAGCAGTTAGACAAAGTAGAGCGTATTGAAGTGGACGACGAAGACCTGTCGGCCATACATGTCCGTTTTCCGGCCGCACCACGTTCGGGAACGATAGTGGTCGAAACAGAATCGCTGGTAAAGCAATATGGTTCAAAGGTAATCCTTAACGGCATAGATTTCAAGGTGCACCGTGGCGAAAAGATAGCCTTTGCTGGAAAAAACGGCGAAGGGAAATCAACCTTGTCCAAAATCATCATGGGCGAAGTAGCTTACGAAAACGGAACCCTTAAAATCGGACATAACGTCAAAATAGGATATTTTGCGCAAAACCAGGACGAAATCATGGACGAAAACCTGACAGTTTTTCAAACTATCGACAATGTTGCAGTAGGCGACATCCGGACAAAAATCCGTGATTTGCTGGGTGCATTTCTATTTCGTGGTGAGGATATTGACAAAAAGGTAAAGGTACTTTCGGGGGGTGAACGTTCGCGGCTGGCGATGGTTAAATTATTGCTCGAGCCTTATAACCTGTTGTTGCTTGACGAACCAACCAACCATTTAGATATTCGTTCGAAAGATATCCTCAAACAAGCATTGCTCAAGTACGATGGAACGTTGATCGTCGTGTCGCACGACCGTGATTTTCTCGACGGATTGGTTGAGAAGGTATATGAATTTCGCGACAAACAGATCAAAGAACATATTGGAGGTATTTACGAGTTTCTGCAAAAGAAGAATGTAGATACTTTACAGGAATTAAGCCGTAAAACAAAACCGGCTGCGAACGAAAAAATATCATCTGAACAGGTAAAGGAAAAAGATAGCAAAGAAAGCTATCTGGAGAAAAAAGAATGGGACAAACAAGTGCGCAAACTGGAATCGCAAGTAACAGACATAGAAGCAAAAATAAGCCGGATAGAACGAGAAATAGAAATGACGGAACATTTGCTTGCAGTACCCGAACATGTGGATATGGATGAACTCGACAAAATGTCGACGCATTATCACCAATTGCAACAGGATCTTGAAGAAGAAATGAAACATTGGGAGCAGTCGACCATGGAATTAGAAAAAATAAAAGACAAAAGGTCTGATTAGATTACACGAAATGAATTTAATCGGGCATATCTATTTTTTTTATTTGCCAAATAATCAAGACAATACATATTGCCAAATAAAATTATCACAAAAAAAGAAAAACTTGTTGGACAACATTTTAATAATGTATATCTTTGCTGCCCTAAAAATCGAAAATCATATATAGTTATAATCAGATAATAAGCAATGAAGAAGGACATCCATCCAAAGAATTACCGATTGGTCGTATTTAAAGATATGTCGAATGAATATACCTTTATTACCCGTTCTACAGCCAACTCGCGGGAGACCATCGAGATAGAAGGAACAGAATATCCATTGATCAAATTGGAAATTTCTAATACTTCACATCCGTTTTACACCGGCAAGATGAAGCTGGTTGATACTGCCGGACGTGTTGACAAATACATGAATCGTTATAAGGATCATTACAAAAAAAAGTAGTTTCGTCAAAAAATACAATCGGGAACTTCGAATTTCATCTATATTTGTGAAATTCGAAGTTTTTTTATTTGTTTTAAAACAAAAGCGTTTCCTCATTGTATCATAAGTACAATAACGATTGATGAATAACTGGAAATGTAACATGTAAATTTTAAATTTCGGCAAGAAAGTACGGCCTATGGATGTTTGTGATTTTTTAGTTGACCCTGCGTTTTTTATCGAATCTGCCAAAAAGGATTTGGATGTTCTTATCCCTGTCTATGATGAAAATGAAAAATTATTTATACCAAATGCCATACCAATATTTCCGATACGCCATACTGTACTTTTTCCAGGTGTGGTTATGCCACTAAATATTGGGCAACAATCCAAAAACTTCATTGATGATATCTACGAGGAAAAACAGTTTATCGCTACACTGACATTAAAAAAAATCGTTCTTGACCGTCCTCTTTTGACAACAGATTTGTACGCTGTGGGCACCATCGCACAGATTGTCAAGATACTTGAAATGCCCGACAATTCAAGGGTACTCGTACTTCATGGAAAAAAACGTTTTATAGCAGAATCTGTTGTTAAGAAAAAGAACATCTTTCATGTAAAATACAATCTGCTTGACGAAGTACAAAGCAAAGAACAAAATGATCCGGAATACGAAGCATTAACTGAAACAATCAAAGAGTTAGCAATACGGATTATTGATCTTTCGTCAAGTCTATCACCTGAAATAGCTTTTGTAATTAAAAATATCGAGGATCCGTCATTGGCCATTAATTTTGTGGCTACCCACTCTCCTCTTAAATTAACCGATAAACAAAAAATTCTCGAAATAGTCGACCCCAAGCAACAGGCATTGACGTTACTGGAATTATTGGCGCATGAATTGCAATTGTTGGAACTCAAGTATCTACTGGAGAATAAAGTTAAAGCGGGCTTTGACAAACAACAACGTGAATACATGCTTCAACAGCAAATACGGATTATCCAGGAGGAACTCGGTGATGACCCACTCAATCAGGAATTTCGGTATCTCGAAGAAACAGCTACGTTAAAACGGTGGAAAACTGGAATTGGAAAAGTCTTCGAACGCGAATTAAAAAAATTGCAACGCCTCAATCCTGCTTCTATCGAATATTCCAATCAATTAAATTATTTGTACACATTTATCGACCTTCCCTGGAATGTATGTACCAAAGACCATTTTAATCTGAAACAGGCTAAAAAGGTATTGGATAATGAACATTTCGGATTAGACAAGGTAAAAGAACGTTTGTTGGAATATTTAGCCGTATTGAAACTCCGGAATGATTTGAAATCACCCATCCTTTGCTTGGTTGGCCCTCCAGGCGTCGGAAAAACGTCATTGGGTAAATCGATTGCCAAAGCCCTGCACCGCAATTATGTCCGCATATCATTAGGTGGTGTGCATGACGAAGCAGAAATACGCGGTCATCGCAAAACGTATATTGGGGCAATGCCCGGCCGGATCATCCAGAGCATTAAGAAAGCCAAATCGGCAAATCCGGTTTTCGTACTTGACGAAATAGACAAAATGGGAACGGGCGCACAAGGCGATCCGGCTTCGGCATTGTTAGAAGTTCTTGATCCCGAACAAAATAGTAGTTTTTATGACAATTACTTAGAGGTAGAATTTGATCTGTCCAAGGTAATGTTTGTGGCCACAGCCAACAATCTGACATCCATTAATCCCGCTCTACGCGATCGGATGGAAGTGATTGAATTGAGCGGCTATGTCCTCGAGGAAAAAGTATCCATTGCTCAAAAGCACCTGATACCAAAACAAATAGTAGCTCATGGGCTTAATGAACAACAGGTCAATTTCACGCCGGAAGCCATTAATTTCATCATCGAAAATTATACCCGGGAATCGGGTGTACGTGAGTTGGACAAAGTCATTGCATCCGTTTTACGTAATCTTGCTAAAAAATATGTTATAAAGGCAGACTATCCCCACACGCTTTTTGCAAAAGATATACGTGAGATACTGGGGGCGCCAAAATATTTTTTCGAAAGATATCAAGGTAATGATTATGCGGGTGTTGTCACCGGATTAGCATGGACAGCCGAAGGTGGCGACATTTTATTTATCGAAAGCAGTTTGAGCCATGGAACAGGAACCCTTACCCTCACCGGTAACCTGGGTTCGGTGATGAAGGAATCGGCTGTGATTGCGCTGGAATATATACGGGCTAATTGTCAGCAATTACAATTATCATATGATATTTTTGAACGCTGGAATGTACACATACATGTCCCGGAAGGTGCTATTCCCAAAGATGGTCCCTCAGCCGGATTAGCCATGGTCGTGGCTATGGCATCGGCATTTACACGCCGAAAAATACGCAGTAAAATAGCCATGACTGGTGAGATTACTTTACGTGGGAAAGTATTGCCTGTGGGAGGTATTAAGGAAAAAATACTGGCAGCTAAACGAGCCAACGTTACTGATATCTACCTGCCCGCGGCTAATCGTAAGGATATTGAGGAAGTAAATGAGTTATTCCTCAAAGGACTTAATTTTATCTATATTGACGATATATCTGATGCCCTACAGCACACATTACTTAAAGAAAAAGTTAAGAATCTTCTCAAAATAGAATAATAAACAGCATACATTCGTCAATTTTTTTCTGCTTTTTGTCAAAAAAATCCCATCCCATTTTGGGGTGTGTTTAGTTGTTCACAAGCATTAACAGCAAGTTATATCTTGTTTTTGAATGTTTTGATACACATTTGAACAATATTGTTTTAACGATTTTATGATAAAATAGGTATTTTTGCCCTATGAAATTAGGAATAAACTGTACGTATTATATCGGATATTTGATATTGTACAGGTTATAAGACGTTTATTTATAGAGCATATGATAACAAAATATAAATACATATATTGCTTCGTTACCTTATTATTGGTAGGTCTATTATGTCCGGAATTTGCATGGGGACAGGATAATCCTGAAATTTCCGGGAATAGTTCGGTATGTGCCGGCTCAACAGAGACGTATTCGGTCAGTTTTGATGGAGCCGATGAAAACGACGGATATACCTATGAATGGTCAGTAACAGGTGGTATTGCTAACAATGATCAAACGACAGAACCTAATCTTAGTATAATTTGGGATGAGAATGTAACACAAGGCAGTATATTGGTAACATGGAATGGTAATACTTCTCAGCCGATGGATGTTACCATAAATTATATTCCGGCTGCGCCGACAATCAGTGTAACACCCCTTTGCGGAAAATCTACCTTGAGCGTATCGAATGTCAGCGGTACTTTCACATGGTATAAAGACGATCAACTCATTGACGGAAAAACAACTGCTTCGATTGATGTGACCGAAGCGGGTATTTACAAAGCA
>JAVBNI010000273.1:0-8101 GCA_031551645.1 Bacteroidales bacterium
ATAACAAGCTATCTGAAAATAGGTTAAGCGCTTCCCGAAATAATTATTCCGCTGACAATCATCTTTAATATTCAATTAATCGAAAATGAAGCGATTATAAAACTCATCATCAGCCACTTCGTCCTTCTGCTTGACAATGATACCCAAGCTGGTTAACGCCTGCCGCAACAACGGGCTGATGGTGGATACGTACAGTTGGTTAATCCCTTTCAGGGAAAACCATTTCAACAACCAATTAGGGTCTTTCCCAGTGGAAACTTCTTCGTGGACACCCACTATCTGGTCACCTTCCAAGTTAAACATAATCAACTTTGTACCGGGCTCTTCAGGGTTTCCCAAACGCCCTTTCTTCGATGATATTACAATATTACTTTCCTTATTCATTCCTTTCTGTTTGTTTTGATGTTCATATTTGGTGGAAACATCCGGCAGACGTGGATTCCGCCGGATGAACCATCCAACGGCCCGGCTGGAGTTAAAATTCAGCCAAGTTATTCAAATACAATAATTTAAATCTGCTTATT
Source organism: Bacteroidales bacterium (assembly GCA_031551645.1). Lineage (GTDB taxonomy): Bacteria > Bacteroidota > Bacteroidia > Bacteroidales > UBA4181 > JAIRLS01. The sequence goes on from JAVBNI010000273.1 coordinate 525, forward strand.
TCGTGTACGCACACGTATTGTCAAAAACCCAATGTATTCGCACACACAATAAACGATATTTAAAAAATATAAACAATAATGTTAACTCCTGCAAATTACCGGTGCTACCGACACCACCCACTCGCGGAAATCGCGGTAGTAAATCTCGCGGAGTAATTCGGCCAGTTCATCGGGCAGACACGAGATCTTTTCAAGGAATGGCCATCTTACCGGTTCATCCTTTTCATAGATCATACTCAACGTGAGTATTTTTGCTTCTCTTTCCTCTGCATTCATTTTTTTATCGATTCAATGATTCCTGATTCAAAAATTTCACTTCAAAGGTGCACCATCCTTTTATTTCCAGAAACAGATAATCTGTAAAGACAGTTCATCCCCCGCCGAATAGCGGGATTTGTACGACGAACGTTTTCAATTACCGTTTTCGGAACGGACGGCAAATAATATCTTTCACTGACTTCACCCATTCACGGAACTCTTCGTGATGGATTTCATAAAGCAATTCGGGGAAATCTTCCGGGCGACATATTACCCGTTCAAGAAAAGACTGTCTTACTTGTTCATCCTTTTCGTAGATGACACTCAAAGCAAGGAGTTTGGCATATTTTTCATCTTCGCTCATGGCTTTATTATTTTTATAATGAAACATATTTATTATTTTTTAATGAATGAATATTCATTTATTTATATAAATCTAATTACAAAAAGTATACCAAGAAGTATGGTGGCTTACTGATATTCATTTAATAACAGGTGCAAAATAAATTCCTATAACACTGTTTCGTAATGAACTTTCAGCCAGTCCTCGAAGCTCTTATCGCTCACTTCTTCAATCAATTGGTGTAACTCCGCGGAAGTTATGCCTAATTTGCCGGCATAAAAATCAATTCGATCATTTTCCTTGAAATACATTTCAGTCAAAATCAAAAAACTAACAAACAAATTATCTTTCTTCATGTTGTTTTCAACTTTTAAATTTCAATTCTTTAAATGAAAATGAACGATCGTTCATCGTAAACAAGATATGCAAAAAGCATACCAATCGGTATGTGGTTTGAGATTTTTATGAAATATCTTTTAAAAACTCGTTATTGTACTAAAGACGTATACCGACCTGTTGGGTCTCAAAGACCCGGTAGGTCTTGATATTCACAAAACCTACCGGGTCTGAAAAACCCAGCAGGTTAAGTAACCGACATTGTATCAGGATACGAGTTTCACAAATCAAATTACAGGGATGCTTTCAGTATCTTCAGTATCATTCAGCAACTTGGCTTTTACCAATTCTACGGCGCGATTATGGCGCAGGCGGCGGAAACGGGCTGTAACACGGTCGAACAGGTAATACACCACTGGGACGACCAACAGCGTAAGGATCATCGAACTGGTCAAACCGCCGATAATTACCCATGCCATACCGTTTTTCATTTCGGCGCCATCGCCGGCAGCCAATGCGATGGGCAACATACCGAATATCATGGCGAAGGTGGTCATCAGGATGGGGCGTAAACGCTCCTTACCGGCTTCCACGAGGGCAGAAATCACATCCATGCCCTGGTCGCGCAAATGGTTGGTGAAATCCACCAGCATAATGGCATTCTTGGCTACCAGCCCGATGAGCACAATCAACCCGATGATACTGAAAATATTCAGGTCGTTCATCGTGAGCGCCAGCGCAAGGAAGGCGCCGATCATCGACAATGGGATGGAGAAAAGCACCACTACGGGGTCTAACAACGAGTCGTACAATGCAACCATGATCAGGTAAATCAGTACAATAGCGGCGATGAAAGCAAAGGCAAGGCTGCCGAAAGCTTTGGCCTGTTGTTCCATCGAACCGCCTTCCTTGATGGTGACACCAGCGGGCACTTTTCCTGCAAAAGCAGCTTTAACTTCCTGTCCAACCGTTCCCGAAGGACGGCCCACCACGTTGGCTTTCACAGTGATGGACGAAATACGGTCGGTACGTTCGAGTACCGAAGGGCCAAGGCCATAATTCACATCGGCAAATTGCTTCAATTCAATCAATTCACCTCGTTTGTTAAGAAACGTAACTTTTTCAACGTCCGAAGGTTGCGTACGGTCGAAATTATCCACGCGGATATTGATATCGTATTCGAAATTCCCTTCGCGGTACTTTGAGTCGTTGTTACCGTTGAGGGCTACACGGAGGGTTGATCCCACATCAGTTACCGAAAGACCCAGTTCAGCCATCTTTTCACGGTCTAACTTCACCTGCACTTCCTGGCGCGGGTCGTCGGTCGAATACTTGGCATCGGTAGCGCCGGGCGTGCGGCGGATAATATCGAGCAACATGGCTGCAGCACTTTCCACCTTCTCGAAATCAGAACCCTGCACAATGAGTTGTATCGGTTCGCTGCCGCCACCGCCAAGCCCGCCTACGCTCACACGGGCACGCACGCCGGGAATGGTCATGATTTCATTCTTCACCTGTTCGGCAAACTCGTCTACGCCGATCTTACGCTGTTTCTTGTCCACCATCTTTACGGAAATGCTGGTAGCATTGTTCTTGGCAGTACTGGCCACCATCGAACCAGTTGAACCGACGTTGGTGTAGATGCGTTCTACTTCGGGCTTGCTGCGGAGCATGGCCTCAGCCTGCATCGTGATCAGGTTGTTCTGGTAAGTGGTCATCTGCGGGTTCATATCCATTTTCACCACAAACTCGCCCTGGTCGGTAGTCGGCGTGAAAGCCATACCGATCAATCCGGCCGGGAAAAGTGCTACGGAACCAATAAACAATACCAATGCGGCAAGCAAAATCAACGTTTTGTAGCGGAAGCTACCGGCCAACACGCGGCCGTACCAGTTTTTCAACGACTCGAAAGCTGATTCCACAGCATGAGAGAAACGTCCGGAGAGCGTTTTGCGGTTTTCTTCCGAAAGTTTTCCAAAGCGCGACATCATCAAAGGTGTCAATGTGAAGGAAACCAAGAGACTACACATGGTGGCGACAATGATGGGCAGGGAGAATTCCTTGAGGATATTTCCGATCAGTCCACCGGTAATGGCCAATGGGAGGAACACAACCACGATCACCAGCGTGATGGCCATACAAGTGAACATGATCTGCTTACAACCGTCAAGCGCTGCTTTGCGACGCGATTTACCCATTTCCATGTGACGGAACATATTTTCAATCACTACGATGGAGTCGTCCACCAGGATACCGACCACAAGCGATAATGCCATCAGCGACATCATATTCAGCGAATAGCCGAGTGCATACATGACGATGAATGCGGGAATGATGGACAGCGGAACGGCGATCATCACGATCATGGCGCTGCGCAAGTTATGCAGAAAGATAAAACATACAAAAGCTACAATAATAATAGCCAGCACGAGGTCGATGACCACGGCGTTTGCCGAAGCCCGTGTAAAAATAGAGCTGTCAGTCGCGATGTCGAACTTGAGGTTATAGTCGGCATATTCCGTTTCCATAGCAGCAAGCTCTTTCTTGGCGAGGTCGGCTACACGCACGGCATTGGCGTCGGTCTGTTTCTGGATGGACAAGCCGATGGCGTCGTGCCCATCAATACGGTTGATGAGCTTTTGCTCGGCTATGCCGTCTTCTACTTCGGCAACATCCAATATCTTCACTTTACCGCCGTCGGCTGTGGTCATGATCACCGTGTTGCGCAACTCGTCTAACGAAGCAAACTTGGCAGCCAGACGTACCGAATATACAGCTTCGGCGTTTTCGATATTACCGGCAGGTATTTCCATATTGGCTGTCTGCACAGCTTGTAACACCTGCAAAATCGACAGGTTATAGGCACGTAGCTTTTCAGGATCAATATTCACCTTGATTTCGCGTTCGGTACCGCCCACCAAATTGATAGCTCCCACACCGGGTAATTTAGCCAATTGCGGCTGTATGCGGTCTTCCACCAATTTGTAAAATTCAGTTGACGGCAAGGTCGAGCCGACAGCCACTTCCATGATCGGCATCTCGTCGATGGAGATCTTGTCGATACTCGGGTCTAAGATCTCGGAAGGCAGGTCTGACTTGATGGCATTGATCTTGCGCTGAGCGTCCTGCACGGCCTGGTTGGGATCGGTGCCTTCGTTCAGCTCAATAACAACAATGGATGCGCCTTCCTGCGAGGTGGAAGTTATTTTCTTAAGGTTTTCAAGCGTAGACAGAGCGTCTTCCACTTTCTTGGTAACGGAGGTTTCCACTTCCGATGCGCCTGCGCCGGGATATACCGTGGCAATGGTGATCATCGGCAAATCGAATTTAGGGAGGAGGTTGAGGCTAAGCATGTTGTAACACACAATGCCGCCTAATGTAAGTACCGTGAATATCACAACGATAAGCAACGGACGTTTGATGGAGGTTTCAACGATTGACATTGCAATTAAGAATTATGAATTATGAATTATGAATTAAAAATTAAGAATTATTATTTTTGCAATCAAATTGATTGATTATGAAAGAAGAGAATGTTATTGCTGATAAATCATACAAGTTTGCTTTGCGTATCGTGAATGCTTATTTGTTCTTGAGCAAGGAAAAAAACGAGTACATTTTATCAAAACAACTGTTACGCAGTGGAACTGCTATTGGTGCACTTGTGAGTGAAAGTCGGTTTGCGCAAAGCAAATCCGACTTTATCAATAAATTGTATATTGCTCTGAAAGAAGCCAATGAAACAAGATATTGGATTAATTTATTGCATGACAGCAACTTTATTACACAACCCATGTTTGATTCTATTTTCCAGAAATTGAAGAACTTATCAGCATACTTTCCGCAATCATAAAAACGTCGAAGGCAATTAAGAATTAATTGAATGATAAGAATTAAGAATGATTTCATGCGTCAGCCCAATTCTTAATTCTTAATTTTTAATTCTTAATTACAGACACTTTCGCTCCGTCCATCAGGTTAATTTGTCCGTTGACGACTACCTGATCGCCTTCGTTCAGGCCGTTCAACACTTCGAGATAACTGCCGTTATCGCTGCCGGCTGTGATTTTCACCAATTGGGCACGGTCGTTGTTCACCACATAAACCGATGGTTCTTTTACACTGCTCACAATAGCATCGCGTGGTATCATTAATGTTGGGTGACTTTCGCCCATATTTACGGATACTTTTACGTAGGTTCCCGTTTTGAGCGGATGTTTCGATGAATTGGTAATGGAAATCTCGATGGGATAAGTGTGTGCCTTGTCGCCTTTCGGGCTGATGTGCGATACCACGCCGTTAAATGTAACTCCGGGATAAACAGCCGTTGATACGCTCACCTTTTGGCCTTTCTGCAAAGCGTATACTTCTGTTTCTGATACCGACAATTTCACTTTCAGTTGCGAAATATCAGCTATTCCGGCCACCGGAGCCGATGGGTTCACATAAGCGCCCAGGTCGATATCCCGCGAAGTGATGTATCCGCTGAACGGGGCGACAATCCGTGTATCTTCCAACTGACGGGTGGCTTGTTCCAACTGTATGGTTGCATTTTCGTAAGCCATCTTTATCTCGCGCAATTGCAAGTCCGATATAGCGTCGCCTTCACGCAAGGTTTGGTATTTCTGGTAATCTTCGCGATACTTATCATAGGCCAGCAGTGCATTATCCACGGCCAACTTTTTATAACGGTCATCCACGCGGGCTAACAATGTTCCTTTTGCCACATAGTCGCCCAGCTTGAAATGCAATTCTGTTATTTTCCCTGCGGCTTCCGATGCCACTGTCACCTCCTGGTTGGCCTCGGTAGCCCCTACCAGCTCCATGCCGTTTTGTGCAGTGCGGCGTTCGGCTTGTGCTATGGCTACAGCAATGCCTGCATCAGATACTTTTACTTCCTTGCGGCTTTCGATCTCAGTTTTGTTGGCCAGCAGCCTCCAACACATTGCCCCGCCAACGGCGATGAGCGCTACGATGATGATGTACTTTTTCATTTTATTGATGATTTTTAGATTTTTTGATTTTGATGATGATGGAACGCGGATAACACGGATGTAACGGATATGCGCGGATTTTTGGATTGTTCGAAATAATTTATATCTTTGTAGGATAACCTAATTGAAAGGACTAATGGTAACGGTTGTTATTAATGATAAATCGCGAATTGGCCGACGGTTATTGAAGGATATTAAGAAACATCCCCGTATAGCCCGCGTTGTGGATGATTCTGACGATACTCCGCTGCCCATACCTATAGAAGAAACCATTTCGTTGGAAGAATTCAAAGAACATTTTGAAAAGAGAATATATGAAGACCTCGGTTTGAAAATAGATTTGGGGAAGAAATATAGGGAAACGATGAACAAGCAAGGCAGAGAAGTGATTGATAAACAGCTGCATGAACTTCGAAATTCATAGACTTATCTTTTAATACATTAATGACTCTGCTAAAAACAAATCAGATTTTTCCTGTTTCACCTGTGCAGCTTGTGTGTTTTTTGTCATCAGGTTGCCGATTTCGCCGTTCAACTGCATGATTTCCAATTCAGCTACTTTAAACTGGTAGAGGGCGTTCAGGTAACCAGCCTGTGCACTGCTAAGCCCTGTTTCATCCTGTAAAAGGTCGCTCATCGTGGCCATTCCTTCGCGATATTTTAATGCTGTTTCGTGGTACACCTTTTCGGCCAGTTCCATGTTCTGTGCCTGGCGTTCCACATTGCTCTTGTTGTTGAAATAATTGTTCATGGCGTTTTTGTAATTCACCTGATAATACTGTTGTGTATTATCAAGCATCAGGGTCGATTGCTGATAATCGATTTTAGCCTGCTGCACTTTCGAACGTTTTTCCAAACCATTGAAGATGGGAATGTTCAGACTCAGTCCAATGGCTGCCGAGCTATACCAGTTACTCATCGGGCCGCTTTTGAAATAATCGCCAAGTTCGTTACGCATCCCGGCATAATTCCATTGTCCGAAAGCCACCAGCGAAGGCAGGTATTTGCTGCGTTCCAGCTTCAGACTCATCTGCGCCATATCCTGTTGCATGGCCAGCATACGAATGTCCGTACGTCCTGAAAAATCAGTCATATTTACCGGGGTTGAGACCAACAAGGACATCGACACGGTATCGGTAAGCACGATCTCCGTATCGAGCGGCATTTCGAGCATATATTTCATCATGTTCAATTGTTGCTGATGCATTGCATCGGTGTTGCTCAACTCGGTATGCAGGTTTTCAAGGTTCACCTGTATACGGTCGTAATCCACGCGGCATCCCATACCATTATCTACCACTAATTTAGAGATGTTGGCCAGCCGTTCGATGCGTTCAATGTTATCGCTGACAAGCTCCTTCTGCCGGACAGTGGTTTGCGCCAGGAAATACAACTTGGCAATTTCCTGCGCCAGGTCTTCGCGTGTCTTTTCTACATTCAAAGCATTCAGTTCATCTGCTTTTTTTGATAGTTGCACGCCTGCGATTACTGTCTGGTTGTACAACACCTGGTTGACAGCCACGCCTACGGATGTACTGTAGCGTATCCCCATCTTCAACGGGATATACGAACCGGGTTGCCCCAGAAAATCGCCCGGAAGCATGGTTACCGGCAGTTTCACATTGTTTTGGAACGATCCCGAACCG
>JAVBNI010000099.1:0-12546 GCA_031551645.1 Bacteroidales bacterium
CTTCAAAAAAATGACGCATCTGAGATTCAATCTCTAACGAATAAAAGTTTTTCATGTCTGGAATTTCATTGGTTAAGTTGCTGAACAAAGATAACATGAAATAATTGGAAATGGGAATTTTATTTTGGGCGCATTCCTTATAGATTGTCTTATGATAGAATCGACAATTATAATTGTCTGAATATAGGGTTGAATTATGTATTTAACAGAACAAAGTGATTATTAACAACAAGCATGTCTACAATTTGACAGCAACAGGCATTTTGCTGTCAAATTATAGGCTTTTGGAAACTTCAATCATTAAATCCCTGAGTGAGCAACGCTGCATTTTTGATCCGTTCCTCTTTTTCGAACGAAGCCAGATAATTTTCGGTAGTTTTCAAATCACTATGCCCCAAACTCTCGGAAATATAAGCAATGTTGGCACCACTACGCTTTAAAACGCTTGCGTAAGAATGCCTTGCAGTGTAAGTACTTATCCCTGGGATACCTAACTGATCACTGATCATTTTTAAACGCTTGTTTATCCTTCGTGTTACATCCTGAATTCGCATTTTTTGTTCCATTGGGGTTTCATTACCTGTAAGAAAAGGGAAAACAAAGTTATCGGGATTTTTGTCCGGATTTCCCCAACGTTCAATAATCTGTTTCATTTCCGGTGTTAACAGGGCTTCTATTTCTTTCTTCTCTTTTGAAGTGTGCAGTGTTTTGGAACGGTAAAAATGTATTTCATCCCCGTCGATATTGGAATATTTTAATTTCAACATATCGTTAACGTTAATACCATTGCACAAGTAGGAGAAAAACCATAAATCACGGTAATGTTCCGTTGCTTCCGTTCCGTCAGTATAGGTGATCACCTGCTTTATTTGCTGCAATGTCAATGCAAGTTTTCTTCCTTTGCCCGTCGGGACTTCGTATTTACCCTTTCCAAAAGGATAGTGGGCTTCTTTTACAACTCCGGCGCTTTTGGCTTCGTTGAATATGGCACGAAGGCTACGGATATACATTGAAATGGTAGTGTAACTTTTGCCTTCGGCCAACATCGCTTTTTCATATTTTTTGAGCCAATCTACTGTTATGGCATCGAAAGAGATTTTGGTTCCGGCATATTTTTCCAAATTTTTATAAGCACAGGAGTAGGTAATAGAGTTACCAATTGCCCCAACTTCAACCAGACCATCAATTTTAGCTTTGAATGCCATATTTATGGTGTCATTCGTGCATTTTCCCAAACGGACATTCAGCATATCGAGGGAGAAATCTCCTTCTTCTACCAGTTCGCGCACAACATTCTCAACTTTTTCAAATGAGTTCTTTATGTCGGAGCGAATTGAGATAAGCTTTTTACTTTTCGTTTCCGATAATACAGCCCAATCATCGGCACTCAATTCTTTACCCGTATTATAATAACGTTGAATACGATTATGTACGATCTGAATTTTTATCGGATATAATCCGGATTGCTTTTTTCGTTGTGTATCTTGTACAGTCAGGACAGAAATACTATCTTTAGAATACTTGAACATAACTACTTAAATTAATTATGTATGCAAAAAAGTGTACATGCAATTTGCATGCAGATATAGCGATTATATGAAAATTGACAAAAATTGATGAAATTGCAAAATGACATAATATATTAATAATTAATTGCATTTGAAGAGTGATGAATTTTAATGGAAATGGTCAAAATCTGCTTTGGGAGCAGAGGGTCGCAGGTTCGAATCCTGCTACCCCGACACTGAAAATAAAGGCCTTGCAGAATTTTGCAAGGCTTTTTTGTTTTATGTGCTCACAATTTGCCCACAATTCATAATTATTATTAAACTCAATGTACCACACGCCTGAAAGGCGTGTGGTACATTGAGTTCTTTGGGTTTATCTTCCTTTTCTATATGTGTTGCTTTATAGCTCAATTTGAGGACAACATAGGTTACTTTCATACAGTTAGAATCTGTATCCTATTCCGAGTTGAAATACACTGTTCCTGTGCTCCATACTTTCCGCTATTTTGGTTAATCCCACAGTGCCGCGGAAAAACACGTCAAGGCCATTTTTAAACACATAGGATAATCCCAGCCCTATGGACACATCAAATCTATTAAGATCATCAACACGATCTAAAAGGTCCACTGTAGTATTCCCGGATTTCAACTTTGCATTGATCATATATCCGACCTGCGGGCCTACATCAATGCTGAGCGTACGAGGCTTGTTGACATAGATTTTCAACATCAATGGCACATTGATATAATCAAACTTATCTATGTACTCTGTACTTCCTGAAGTATACTTTGCTCCCTGCATTGAATAGAGTATTTCAGGTTGAAGATCCACTTTATTGCCGATTTGAAACCGCACAAAGCCTCCGATATGGATTCCGGCACGTGAATCAGTACTCCCTTCATCAACCATCTCCGATGAAAGATTGAGGCCTCCTTTAACACCAAATCTTGCAGCCTGCTCATTTCTCGCTACGGGATTCGCAGAGACGGAAGCAGTCGTTGAGGTTGGTTGTGTATATACCTGCGCCGGCTGTACGGATACCGCCGGTTGTGTGGATGTTGGAACGGCCTGCGACGCTTGGGATGCTTGTGCAGATGAGGTTTTTGACACAAACGTTTCTACCGTTCCGTTCTGATAAACGATAGTAACAATATCGCTTTTCGGAAGCGTGTATACAGGGCCATCCTGGTGATTAAACATCTTGTACTTGACGTTTTCTACGTTGATTTCTGTCACTTTGGCTTCAATTTTCCTCGAATCCTTCGTTACAATAACATCCTGAGCAAAACAGGCGCAGGAAAAGGCAACGAAGTACACCACCGACAGCAAACTTCTTTTCATTCCATGAATTTGAGATCTTCCTTCTTTTTTTCTGATGACTAATGTTTTCATTGTTTCTTCAATTTATTGATTTATAATTATTTTTATTTCAATTTTCTATTCCCATTCAGACTTGACGATGTCATAAACTATTTCTTTTCCATCCGCTAAAAATTTAATTTTCTTTGTATTAAAACCAACCCCGCCGGGAATGTCAAAATTCATGAAACGTATTTCTGATTTATCCGTAAGGGTATTAGACAAATGTCCCGATTGATCTACTGTAGTGATCGTTTTTATTTTTAATGCTTTGGCGCTTTTTGTGCCATCAACAAGCCATGCATCCACATCCCTGATAACAATTCCTTTTTGGGGCTTGACTGCAATAAAATCGGGTTCAAATAGCGCAATAAATTCCAATGTTTCAGCACTATTGTTGTTCGTACTTTGAGCAGATGTCTGAGCGGCACTGTTTGTTGCCGGAATAATATGCGAACTTCCTGCCGATGCTGTTTCAGCTGATGGCGAGGCTGTTATGGATGGCATTACCACAGATACCGGCACAGTTGTTGAAGTCGTTGGCGCCGCAGCTCCAAATGTTTCCACTCGTCCGTTCTGATAAACGATGGTGACGATATCGCTTTTCGGAAGCATATATATGGCTCCGTCAAGGTTATCAAAATTTTTGTATTTGATATTGTCCACATTTATTTCCAAAACTTTAGCTTCAATTTTCTTCGAATTTTTCGTGACAATAACATCCTGAGAAGAGGTACCAAAGAATGTTAAACTTAAAATTCCTATAATTACAAAAATGCTCTTATTCATCTTTCTTTTATTTTATGCTCTTGTGGAGCGGTTGATATTTATTTCTCTGCAAAAATACGGGATAGCATCATACACATCAATCACCCCAAAGAGTGAAAAAAAATAGGATTCGGAATAATTGAACCAGGCGAAGTAGTTACACAAGGAAAAAGCGGATAATCCCAAGACTGTTGCCCTGAAATTTTTGTTCTGCTGATTTGAAGTTATACCAAAAGCTTTAATTTTGTTTTTTTTATGGAAATTGGAAAACCACATCTTTTTAATAGAGTCTATATTCAACAAATAACTAAAGCGTTCTTTTACATATCTTTGTGGTATCAAAAATAAGATATCACAATGCGATACGACAAAGTCCGACGTAATCCAAGCCAATTGCTTTCGTTAACGGGGTTCGCGATAATGGAGTTCGAAGCATTTTTATCTGCCCTCAATTATCATTGGGAAGTATATTATTTTCAATTTACCTTGAAAGGGAAGCCACGCCAACGAATATCCTATAATCGAAAAACCAGTCAATTACCATTAAGCGGAGATAAATTGTTACTTATCCATTTTTACTTGAAAAACAATCTCTTACAGGAATTTCATGGAATCACTTATGGTATGACTCAACCCCAATGTAATAACTGGGTAGATCTTTTAGCAAATATTTTATGTATGACATTGAAAACATTGGAAGAATTTACCCGATAGAAATCATCTGCGAGTTCAGTATATATCGGAGCAATGTCAGAACGTAATATTTGGACGGAACAGAAAGTCCAGTGGATGAAGACAGGCAAAAATCATGTTATAGTGGTAAAAATACTCATAACTTGAAGAATAACCTGTTCTGTACACCACAAAAACGGATTTTATGGTTGTCCCGCACTTATGAAGGACATGTTCACGACAAGAAAATCCAGGATGAGCAACCAGTAAAATTACCTGCAGGTACTACTTTATGGCAGGATTCAGGTTTTTTAGGACACTATCCTGAAAATGTAATGATAAAAATGCCAACCAAAAAGTCCAAAAGTAGAGAGTTGACAGCTTGTCAGAAAGAACGGTTCAGGTGTCGCAAGTTTGGTTTTGATGACCTTGTCATGCTAATTGCTTGCGGCCTTCATAGCTTTAGAATATCATTGAAAATAAACCATATATAAACTTATTGAATATAATGTCTAAAATTCAAAAAATGAGAAGAAAAATCAGTCATCCGTTTTTTATAGTAAATACGGTTTTATGGATATTTGGAATTACTTCCTGCGTCGATGGTAACAAGAATATAAGGGTTTATGACGCACCGCAAGGGGAAATTCTCAGTACAGATTATACAGTCTCGGTCGAAGGAAAAACGGTTCCTGTATACAAGGCCAAAGTAGCCACAGTCGACGATGCGAAGCGTTGGATCGGAATGGACAACAAAGCTGAATCCCATAAATATTATGATACGGCTTCTTTTGCCTATTTCGACATGAATGCTCCGGTAACAGTCACTGTTATCATTCCTGCAAAGGTCAATTCCGTAAAAGTCTTACCGACCTCCTTTGGTATTAAACCTGAGATAAAAGATCATTCTGTCTCATTTTCATTGGATAAACCCATGAAAGTGACAGTCGAGATCAATGGCGACTGGATACACTCCCTTCATTTATTTGCCAATGCATTTGAATCGGATATCCCCAATCCGAGCGATACAAATGTGATTTATTTTGGTCCCGGCATTCATGAAATCAGTCATATGGAAGTAGGCGACAACAAGACCGTCTATATTGCCGGAGGCGCCGTAGTAAGGGCGGTAATTGATCCCAACGAGAAGTACAGAACCGATCAATCTACCGGTCTGCGCAACTATGTTCCCACCATCACTCTCAAAGGTAAAAATATAAAACTAAGGGGTCGGGGAATTCTTGATGCAAGTAATTGTACGACACATGCCCGGAACATGATCGTCGCACGGGGAAGCGATATTCTGATAGAAGGGGTGATTTTACGCGACCCGAGTCTTTGGACTATTCCGATTCGCAATTCGGAGCGGATATTTGTGGATAATGTCAAAATTATAGGTTATCGTGCCAATTCCGACGGAATAGACATTTGTAGCAGCTTTGACGTAATGGTTAACGATTGTTTCCTCCGCACACTTGATGACCTGGTAGTCATAAAAACCCCCAATCATGCCGGTAAAGCCGGACGAATCATTGCTCAAAACTGCGTATTATGGAATGAAGTAGCACATACCTTGAGCATTGGCGCTGAAGTCACCGAAGATGTCGACGATGTGGTTTTCAGAAATTGTGATGTCATTCACGATCAGGGAAGGGAATGGTCACTGAGAATTTTCCAATCCGATGCTGCTACGGTGAGCAATGTCCGGTTTGAAAATATTCGTATCGAAGAAGCCAGACGATTCATCTCCCTGTGGCTTGGCGAAGCAATATGGTCGATGGACAAGGAACGTGGAAACATCCGGGATGTCGTATTCAAGGATATTTCAGCATGGGGTAATCAATTACGGGTTGATCTTACAGGTTACGATAAAAGTCATAATATCAGTGATGTTATATTTCAGAATGTGACGCTTAATGGAAAAACCCTGACACTCCAAGATATACGGGCAAATGATTTTGTAGAAAATGTGCAGGTGAATCCATAAAACCGGGTTTCGTCTAAAAACTTATTCCACTAAATGATTTTGACGCCACAAAGATCCGGATAAGCATTTATCTTTTGTCGGACTTTATTCATTATTCTTGAAAAAAACATGTAATTTTAGCGTTTCAAAAATTCAAACTAAATTAAAAGTCAACAGTCATGAAAAAATGCATTATCTTATTGATTATGTCATGTTTTGCGGTGTATACCTTTGCACAGGAATTCAAGTGGAAACCTGAATATACGGAGTATTGGAACAACCAACCAGCTATTATCACTCCGGGTGAAGGAACCAAACCGCCATCGGATGCTATCATCCTTTTCGACGGAAAAGATCTCTCTCAGTGGGTCTGTGAAGATGGTACGGATCCGAAATGGAAAGTCGAAAATGGCGCTGTTACAGTAGTAGCTAAAGCCAAAGGCATTCAAACCAAACGGGTTTTCGGCAGTTGCCAACTACACATTGAATGGCGTACACCTGCAGAAGTCGACCCTAAGAGAACCAGCCAAGGACGCGGAAATAGCGGTATTTTTCTGCAAGGTCGTTACGAACTTCAAGTATTGGACAATTATAACAATGTTACCTATTCGAATGGCCAGGCTGGAAGTATTTATAAACAAAGCAGGCCATTGGTAAATGTATGCCGCAAGCCCGGTGAATGGCAAATTTATGATGTCATTTATACGGCCCCCGAATTCGATGGCAAGGGTGAAGTCGTTTCACCAGCACGGATTACAGTTATACAAAATGGTGTTGTCGTACAAAATAATACCGAAATAAAAGGGAATACGGAATATATCGGATTACCGGCATACAAACCGCATGGAATGTTACCGCTTTATCTGCAGGATCACGGCGATGCGGTGAGCTATAGAAACATCTGGATCAGAGAAATGTAAAAAATGAAGAATTAAGAATGAAGAGTGAAGAACTAAGAATTGTAACACTATTTTTCGTTCTTCACTCTTCACTCTTCACTTAATTATTAGGATATGGCAAAAATATTAGTTATCGACGATGAGCGGAGTATTCGCAACACTTTGAAAGAAGTATTGGAATACGAAAATCATGAAGTCGATACGGCTGTCGATGGCACCGAGGGGCTTGAAATGTTCGGAAAAGGCAAGTATGAAGTAGTCCTTTGCGATATTAAGATGCCGAATATGGATGGGATCGAAGTTCTTGAGAAAATTCTTGAACTGCCCGGTGATGCTCCCGTCATCATGATTTCCGGACATGGCAACATCGATACGGCTGTCGAGGCAATCAAAAAAGGAGCTTTCGATTTCATTGAAAAGCCGTTGGATCTCAATCGATTATTGATTACCATACGAAATGCCATCGATCGGAAGGAGCTGGTTACCGAAACCAAAGTTCTCAAACGCCGCGTCAACAAAACGTACGAAATCGTCGGAGAGTCACCTGCCATTCGTCATGTGCTTGAAATGATCGAACGTGTAGCCCCTACCGATGCCCGGGTATTGATTACAGGCAGTAACGGTACTGGTAAAGAGTTGGTTGCACGCTGGTTGCACGAAAAAAGTTCCCGCGCCAATGGGCCTTTTGTGGAAGTCAACTGTGCTGCCATTCCATCCGAATTGATCGAAAGCGAGCTGTTCGGACACGAGAAAGGTTCCTTTACGTCGGCTTACAAGGACAGAAAAGGTAAATTCGAAGCTGCCAACAAGGGAACGATTTTTCTTGATGAAATTGGCGACATGAGCCTTTCCGCCCAGGCAAAAGTATTGAGGGCCTTGCAGGAAAACAAGATTTCGCGTGTAGGAAGCGATAAGGAAATTAAAGTGGACGTACGTATCGTGGCAGCTACCAATAAAGATCTCAAGAAAGCAATAGACGAAAACCTGTTCCGCGAGGACTTGTACCATCGCTTGAGCGTAATCCTGGTACGTGTACCGACACTTAACGAACGGTTAGACGATATCCCGTTGTTGGCTGAACATTTCATTAAGCAGATCTGTACTGAATATGGAATGCCCCTCAAGGAAATCACCAAGGAAGCTATTGTTGAATTGCAAAAAATCAACTGGACGGGGAATATCCGTGAATTCCGCAATGTGGTGGAACGGCTGATCATCCTTTGCGACAAAACCATTACCGACAAGGATGTGATTGCCTTTGCACAACCCATATCCAAGGAATGAAGCTGAAAATACGATCCCTCTACCTGACACAGCATTTTTTTGTTTGCCTGTGTGCGGCGGTGGTTTTGTTTATTGTTGCCTATTTGCAGCCGGTACTGTTCTTGCCGGTACAAATAGTTTTTTACATCTGGCTGGTGATCGTATTGATTGATATTATTGTTTTATACCGCTACAACAAGGGCATTTACTCCGTTCGGACTGTTGCCGAACGCTTATCCAATGGCAGCGAAAACGAGATACTTCTGCATATTGAGAATCATTACCCATTCGCCGTGTCGGTCGAAATTATCGATGAAATACCATTCCAGTTCCAGAAACGAGATGTTTTGTTTACCGAAAAACTGAATCCTGCACAGACTAAAGTTATCCGTTATCTATTACGCCCAGTGAAACGCGGCGAATACAGTTTTGGGAAAATAAATGTTTTTGTCACCGGTATCCCAGGATTTATTTCGCGACGGTATAGTTTTGGTTTGGAAAAAGTGGTACCGGTTTATCCCTCCTATATCGAGATGCGCAAGTATGAACTGATGGCCATTTCCAACCGCTTGACCGAATATGGTGTAAAACGTATCCGTCGGCTTGGCCATAGTTCCGAATTTGAACATATCCGTCCGTACATGGAAGGCGACGATCCCCGTACGGTCAATCCACGAGCCACGGCACGCCGCATAGAGTTGATGGTGAACAATTACCAGGATGAAAAATCGCAACAGATATACTGTATCATAGATAAGGGACGTACCATGCAGATGCCTTTCGAAGGATTGAGCCTGCTCGATTATTCTATCAATACTTCGCTGGTGATATCGAACATTGCCCTGATCAAGGGAGATAAAGCCGGACTTATCACTTTCTCGAACAAAATCAGCAATATACTACCTGCAGAACACCGACGGACGCATATTCATAAAATATTAGATACTCTGTATAACCAGAAAACACGCTATCCGGAAAGTGACTTTGAAATGTTGTATGCCAATATTTGTCAAAGAATTACACAACGAAGCTTACTGATTCTTTATACCAATTTCGAAACTATTGAAGCCATGCGCCGTCAGTTGCCATTTCTGAAGCGATTATCGCTGAAACACTTGGTACTGGCAGTGATTTTTGAAAATACCGAACTAAAACAGGTGGTGAACACCAAAGCTAAAGACCTGGAAGAGATCTACCGGGAAACAGTTGCCGAACAATTTGTATACAACAAACGACTAATGTCTAAGGAATTAAATCAAAACGGTATATATACCGTCCTGACACATCCGGCCAACCTTACAGTCAATACAATCAATCAATACCTGGAATTCAAGGCAAGGGGAATGATCTGATTGACGGATTTATTCTGAAATTTCTATATTGTAAGAAGGTAATTAAAACGATATTTTATCTTGTATCCCTTTAGCCATCAACGTCATTATTTCCATACATGAATAAAAAGATATATAAACAGATCTTTCTCGGATAAAAATAATTGGTAATTGAATGCAGCGTTTTGCCCGGTTGTGCATCTTATAAAAAGAGGCATTCGATTCCGAAAAATATTTATTTGAAGAAAATAAATCCACGATCATGAAAATAAAACCGGTTTTTGTTATTTTTCTTGTATTTTCATTTTTGAGCTGCGACGACGAGAGCATTTTGTATGATGGTGCGGTAGTATATTTTTCTCATTATTACATCAATTATGCTTGGGGATACAATCATAGTGGCTTTTTTGTGGATAATGAAGGAAATCTCAAAAAATTTTCTCAACCTGAAAATTGGCATTTCCTGACAAATGAGGGATACATTTCTGCGTCCAAAATGGAAGAAAATTTGAAACAATGCACTATTACAGGAAGTGTTTCAAAAAAAGAACTGTCGAATTACGTATACAAGATGCATTTAATTGTTGAAGGGAACTATTCCGAAAGAAAAAATGAAATGTTCGATGCAGGATCAGTTGCGTCTTATTGCTATAAATACGATCGAACGACTCAAATGTATAAAGCCGTTTTGTTGGATGTATATGGGGATTGGGCGCAAACAAATTATGATAAAAACGCTCAAAGCATTGATGCTTGGTTAAAATCCATCAAAGTAAATTAATGATGAAAAGATCGATATCTCTATTGGTGTGTATGGGATGCATTTTTGCGCTGTCGCAATGTGATATGGACGACAATGGCAATTCCTCTTGGGATGACAGTGTCTTATCTGTTGCATTCCTTGCACGGATCACCGACAACAGTGGCGAATGGAGTTTGTGTGCTGTGGATGCATCGGGAAATAATATGCAAAAAATAGTCGATAAGTCACCGACTTGTCAGAAGCCAGTATGTTCCCATTCAGGGAAACAATTGTTATTTTCCACATTAACAACCGATTCAAAATATGAATTGTACTCCGTCAATATTAACGGAACGAATCTCACCTTGATAGATCACGCGAACAGATATTGCGGGAGCGCCGATTGGTCACCCGATGATACACGAATAGTTTATATCAAGAGTTTGGATGATAATTCGGATAAAAAAGATTTGATCGTTTACAATATATTGGACAAGACGCATACGATTTTACACGCCGAAGGAGATAAATCCTGTCCGAAATTTTCGCCCGACGGGACCCAAATTGCATATTGTGCATCGATCGAAGCTGATTATTATAGTCATCATATTTACAAAATAAATGCTGCTGGAGGGGAAAGTCAATTGATTCTTAAAGATGCTTCTTGTCCGGTATGGTCTCCTCAGGGAGATAAGATTGCATATCTGGCAGCTGAAAAAGGAGGAAGCACACAAATATTCGTAGCAGATGCATACGGACACAATTCGAGACAACTAACATCTACCGTTTCCCCACGAACATGGCCAGGTTGGCCGCCTAACGGGAACAATGATCCTCAATGGACACCAGATGGCAAGAAAATAGTGTATGTATCGTGGGAAAATGAAAGGCCGGAAATATTTATCATGAATGCCGACGGAAGCAACCAAACACGACTGACACAAGCGGAATTGCGGGATGAATGCCCGGAAATAACGCCGAACGGTAAGTATATTTTATATGCTTCGAGAAAATCCAATGTAGACGGAATCTGCATCATGACATTGAACGGAAGCAATCAGAGGGTGCTTTCCAATGTAGGACATTTTCCTGTCGCATGCAAGTAATCACGAAAATCCGTTACAATCTGAACCGAAACTGTCCGGATAATCCGTTACGTAATTCCATACTTTTTATATTGCATAATTTCTTTCCAAGCAGTTCTACTTACAGTTAAATATGTCTTGACTTTGATTGTACAATGATTCTGTTTTTGTTGCAAAGATATTTTTATCCATCCTCTTTTTTATTTTGACCCATTGTTTGGATAGATAAAGCAGTTATATCCTTTACCTCATTATAGCAATTTCATATATCCTATACTATGTCTGTATCTGAAGTATAAGCATTCGTGAATTTTACGAGAAATAGGCATAGTACACAATAAGCATAATTGCTATAAAAAACAGTTCGCAACATTGCAAATGAACTATCCTGCAGCAAACTGTTGGGGTACCAGTAAGGAATATTTTATTTTCTCGCTGCAAGCAGCGGGGAATTAGATTCCAAGAGATTAAAAAAATCCACAAAAGCATTTTTAACTTTTTTTCACATTTTGAATGTTGGAATCCTTCTAATAAATTTGTATGTTTGAAACAAACATGAATTGAAATTCCAAATATGGAAAGAAGCGTTCCGCATAAAGAATTAGAAGAAGAAAGTTATCATGTTCCCGGCCTTGAAAAAGGGTTGGTCATTATGGAATATTTAGCTTCGCACCCCAAGGGCTTGACTTTGCAGGAAATCAAGTTGTCGTTGGCTATTTCCCAGACTACCACATACCGTATCCTGCAAACCTTGGTAAAACTGGGTTATCTGCTCTATACCGAAACGAATAAATCTTATAAATTATCTACTAAGCTATTAACCGTAGGTTTTTCATCCTTAAGCGAACATCATTTGTTGGAAATTGTCCTGCCTTGCCTTCGCGAATTGCGGGATATTATTAAAGAAACGGTTTGCTTCGGCATATTGGGCAGTGAAAAAGGTATTTTTATA
>JAVBNI010000244.1:0-17845 GCA_031551645.1 Bacteroidales bacterium
CATCAAGACCACATACTGTCCTCATATTGATAAATTTTAAATAAAACATTGTGCCTCGAGCACGTTAATTATCTATAGAACGGTACTGGTCTTGATTTTTATTGTGCGGTGTATAAATTCACCATTTTTATGTAAGTTTGCTCGAATTCAATCGTATTTTTATGCATCCCTTATCAAAAATCATAGACCCGAAAGCTAAAATGATCAAAGATGAGGCATCGCGTTTGGGTTTTATCGCTTGCGGAATATCGCAAGTTGAAACCCTGACCAATGACATCCGACATCTGGATAACTGGCTTAGGGAAGGAATGCATGGACATATGGCATATATGGCCCGTAATACCGAAAAACGTGCAAATCCTGCTTTATTGATGGAAAATGCCAAAACCGTTATTTCCGTGGCAGTCAACTACTATCCCGGTAATATCCAAGCGCCCGAATTGCCTCAGATTGCGAAGTATGCGTATAGGGCGGATTATCATATGGTAGTCAAGAATATGCTTCACCGGTTGCTGCATGCCATCAAAGGATGTTTCGGCAATGTGTCAGGCAGGGCCTTTGTCGATTCGGCGCCTGTTATGGAACATGCATGGGCAGCCCGGAGCGGATTGGGCTGGATCGGTAAACATTCATTGATCATCCATCCACAATATGGCTCTTATATCTTTCTCGGCGAGCTATTCATCGATCTTCAGGTGCAACCTGACAAACCCGTAGCCGACCATTGCGGATCGTGTACCCGATGTATAGACTCATGCCCAACAGGTGCTATTGTTACTCCTCGTAAGGTCGATGCCCGTCGTTGCCTTTCCTACCTCACTATTGAGCATAAAGCTAAATTTGAACAACCGGTACATCTGCACAACCGCTTATTCGGTTGCGATATATGCCAGGATGTTTGCCCGTGGAACAAAAAAGCACAGCCAACCGATATCCATTTTTTTAAGCCTGACCAAACCATTCTGGAAATGAAAACGAATGATTGGTTACAACTTTCAGAAAAAGAGTTCAAATTGCTAACCGCACAATCACCCATGCATAGGACAGGTTATGAGGCTATCAGGAGAAACGCTGTTATATGCCAACAGGAAAGCATACAAGAAAATCCGATTTAGTAAAGTCAGTTGATTATTCCAGTTAGCCGATAATTTTCATCTCGCAAGCCCGGCAATCAAATTCAAGACGAAATGTTCGGTGATGATTCCTGATAAACAGTGGTTCCTCCCATTTTTGTTGCGGCTGTTGTAGTTTCGGACACATATTATACTGATATTTGATACAGTGTTTGGTCGTCATTAGTATCTTTTCCCGGTGGTTGTCCTGTAATTCGAAAGCATCTCCCATAACCTCAACGCCGTGCTGACGGTAAAAATCTTTTGCAAAACGATTGGCAATATTTCCGTGATAATCCAATTCCCGGACAGGAAATCGGGCTTCGGAACTCATTCGTTCTGCTGTTCCAATCCGATAATTGTTTAACCGGACATCTTCCAGCTTTTGTACCACCTGCCTGCGCATCTCGTTAAGTTCAGCTGCCGGAATGAAACAGGCAAACGAAGGCGCTATGGTGACATCGTGAGATATGAAAATTGTATTTCCCAGTTTACGCAGCTGGGTATCTATTTGACTACGGGCTTTGTCGATATCTTTCGCCGGTATTTTCTCCGTTTCCGTAAAATGTTCCACACAATTATCATCTTCATCTCTGGCCGACAAGATATATCCGTTTTCGCATTCGTTCAATTCGAATGAAATTGCGATACGCCGTTCTGCCGAATTTCCCGACAATTGTTTTTCAAATAGAAAGTCGTTGTTTCGGAAAATTTTCATGCCGGTTCTTATCTGTACCGGTTTAGCCGGATAAATCCTATTCCCTTCTACCCGGTTCACCAATACACCTTCAAGTTCTTTCTCCTGATTAAACCAACACAATCCATCCCCATTACAGATGGCTGTTTTTGTTTCGATCTCGAACCACTGTGGTTGTATTTTTACAACAACCCCCAATTCTTCTCCTGTTGATTTTTGCGTCAATGGCGAAGCAACTTTTTCTTTACGACCTTCGATAAAATAATTGGTATAACCACGATTGAAGGTTTTACTCAAGTCGGGCATAAAATGAAAAGTGACTTTACCCGATGAAGCCTTACACCATTGTTTGTTTCCGTCTAAAATCTCATCGATTCGTTGACGGTAAAAAGCTGTTACGTTTTTCAGGTAATTCATGTCTTTGAGCCGGCCTTCTATCTTAAAAGAGGTAACACCTGCCTGCATCAAGGCATACAATTGCGACGAAAGGTTCAAATCTCTGAGTGATAGCAGATACGCTTTGTCTATCAAGACTTTTCCTTCGGAATCCAGCAAAGTGTAAGCCGAGCGGCAAGGTTGTGCACATATTCCACGGTTTCCGCTACGTTGAGCAACAGCATGGCTCATGTAACATTGGCCACTATACGACACACATAAAGCCCCATGTACGAAACTTTCGAGTTCTATATGGGTTTGACTCCGTATTTCGCTGATTTGCGGCAAACTTAATTCACGTGCCAAAATGACACGTTGAAATCCCACTTTTTCAAGAAAGGAGATTTTATCAAGAGAATAATTATGCGTTTGGGTACTGGCAAATAAGGGAATTGGAGGTAACCCACATTGTAACAACCCCATATCCTGTATGATCAACGCGTCGATACCAGCATTATACAACAGATGCATCAAACGGACAGCGTCGTCTATTTCGCTGTCATATAGTATGGTGTTCAGGGTTACATATACTTTTGCCCGGTACAGATGGGCGAACCGCACTAATTGCTCAATGTCTGCAATGGTATTTGAAACTTCGGCTCTTGCCCCGAAGCGTGGTGCACCGATATATACAGCATCGGCGCCATGTATGATAGCCGCCTTTCCATAGTCAGCATTCTTGGCAGGCGACAGGAGTTCTACCGGTGTCAATCTATTGGAGGAAAATCGTCATCAATCGTCATTTCCGGATCATCGGACTTGGAATCGAGCGCTTCTTTTATTTCTTCCTCATTCAATTCTTTCATGTTGGTGACAATAAAATCGGTAGACAGAAAATCGCCAAACTGGTTGCATTCGTCAATACCTTCACGGAACAATTTGGTCAAATCCGAACTGATAGGCACTACGACACGCATAGTAGTGTATTGATTCAGAAAATCAAGCTTTTCCAACTCGCTGTTATAGCGCTGTAAAGCATATTCCATTTCGTCGTGTACGATTTTCTGTTGGAACGGTTTCAATCCGCCATCCCTGTTAATCAACACTACAAAATATCTCAATTTATGACCTTTACCACCTAAACCAGTGGAAATAAACACCTGACGGCGATCAAGCAAATGACTTTCCAATAATAAACGATTCTCCTGTAAGGCCAGTTTTGACCAGTCTTTCAGGGATTCGTCAGGATTTTTAGTATAAGCCTCTATTGTCCGGAAAGCTTCAGGACTGGGGATTCCTGCCATTTGGACCAATAGATTCTGCTTTTCATCTACTGACAACTCCGCATTGAATAAATCATCCTTTCTATCCAATACTTCCTCTTCTTTTACAGTCCCGCGTATTTTAGCCGATGCTTCAAAATATTTCATCTGTACGGCAACGTCTACCGGTTCCTCTAAAAGACTGAAATTATCTTGCAGATTACCAAAAAAATCCTGTATTTTCTTATATACATTTTCGTTATCCATATAGGCAAACTTTATATATGAATACTTTTCAAAAATAACTAATTTTTAATTATATCTATCTAAAATCGTACCATTTTTGGTTTCCGGTAAATATGGCAGGTTGGTAAATAACAGATTAAAAACAGAATCGTCTCGGTAGTCGGCCATTAGTCGCCTCATTTAAAACATACGGGATACTCTAATTTTCATAAGGTAAGTTTTCTATTCAGGAAATGTATAACTTTGCAAATCCATTAATATCAAACGATCATGGCAAAAAAGGAATTAAATTATCGCGAGTCAGTAGAAGAAATAGAAAAAATTCTAAATAAAATCGAAAGTGGCGAAACAGATGTTGACGAACTGACAGAGGAAATCAAAAAAGCTGCTAAACTTTTACAATCGTGTAAAGAAAAATTGTTCCGGACTGAACAGGAAGTGGCTAACATCATCAATAATGATGAAAATTAAGAGGCTGTTCAAAAAGTCTGTTTTTGAGCGGAACGGCGAAGCTCTCACGCAAGTAATTACAAATTCCGCTCAACGCTACAAGCCTGTATTACAGACAACCGCGTTCGGCTGAATTTGTAATTGGCTTTGCCGAGCTAAAGGTTCAGCCGTGATTTTTGACTTTTTAAACAGGCTAAAACAAATGGTTTATTATCAATCATTCTATAATTTGTTATTATTGCTGTTTATCTGCATTTAACTTACTGATTTTATATTTCTACTTATATTATATTGCAATTTATAATAAAATTATACCAAATAAATATAATTTTATTACAATTTAATTTGTATACGATAATAAATATTGCAATTTGATATTATATATTAAATATATGTGTTATTTTAAAATAAGTATTTTAATTTTAATATCAATTAGCATTATTTTTGCATCGTTTTAGTTAAGTAAGTGACAATTGATGATCGTGGTGTTGGATATTAACGCAGAACGCAGAAAATCAGCATTGAACAATCAAGTAAAAATGTCAGTTAAATATATAAATATTCTTCACTCATGGATACGCTTTATCATCCCGATTTCGAACATGATGCCTGTGGAGTCGGCTTGCTGGTGAACATCACTGGCGACAAGTCGCACGACATCGTAGAGAAGGGATTACAGATACTGGAAAATATGTTGCACCGCGGAGCTGAAAATGCCGACAACAAAACTGGCGACGGTGCGGGCATTACGGTGCAGATACCGCACGAATTTATCCTATTACAAGGTATTCCCGTTCCCGAGAAGGGTAAATATGGTACCGGCCTGGTATTTCTACCTCGGGAAACGGAGCAAGCGGAACAATGCCTTGCCGTGGTGCGCGACACACTCGAAAGCGAAGAGCTTTGTTTGCTGGCCGTGCGCGACGTCCCGGTAAACAGCGACATATTGGGCGACATGTCACGCGCCAACGAACCTGTGATCAAGCAGGTATTCGTTACCAACGGCGACAGCTCAGCTACCGAATTGGAGCGCAAACTCTATATCGCCCGTCGTAAAATAGAAAAGAAAGTACTCAAATCCACGTTGGCGCACAAACGGAGTTTCGATATCGCCAGTTTGTCCACACAACGGATTGTGTACAAGGGTATGCTCACTTCCACGCAGTTGCGGTACTATTTTCCCGACCTCACCAATCCGTATTTCACCAGCGGACTGGCATTGGTACACTCTCGGTTCAGTACCAACACATTCCCGTCGTGGGATTTGGCACAGCCGTTCCGTTTGTTGGGGCACAACGGCGAAATCAATACCATACGCGGCAACCGCTACTGGATGGAAGCTCGCGAAAGCATCTTGCATGCCGATGTGCTGGGCAAGACGGATGAAATTTTCCCCATTGTGCAAGCGGGCATGAGCGACAGCGCCTCGTTGGACAATGTGCTTGAATTCTTCGTGATGTCGGGTATGAGCCTGCCGCACGCTTTAGCCATGCTCGTTCCCGAAAGTTGGAATGCCAAAAACCCCATCTCCGACGAGCTAAAAGCATTTTACGAATACCACAGTATCTTGATGGAGCCGTGGGACGGGCCGGCCACTTTGCTTTTCACTGACGGCCGTTATGCAGGCGGCATGCTCGACCGCAACGGTTTACGTCCCGCGCGTTACCTCATCACCAACGGCGGTGTGATGGTAGTAGCTTCCGAAGCCGGCGTGCTGCCTTTCGATGCATCGGAAATCAAAGAGCGCGGACGGCTACAGCCGGGAAAAATGCTGATGGTGGATACACACGAAGGAAAGGTGTTTTACGATACCGAGTTGAAGGAAACGCTGGCATCGGCTTATCCTTACCGCGAATGGCTGTCGAAGAACCGTATCGTACTGTCGGATATATCATCGGGGCGTACCGTAAAGCAAAGCGTGGAGGATCTTCCCGAATTGATGCGGGAATTTGGCTACACTCTGGAGGATATCGAACGTATCATCATCCCAATGGGGCGCGAAGGGAAAGAACCCGTCGGCTCGATGGGTAACGATACTCCGTTGGCCGTGCTCAGTGACAAACCGCAACTCCTGTTCAATTATTTCAGGCAACTGTTTGCGCAAGTCACCAACCCACCCATCGATCCCATTCGCGAGGAATTGGTGATGTCGCTTTCGTTGTACATTGGTTGCCAGGAAACCAACCTGTTGGAACCTTCGCCCGACCTGTGCAAGATGGTAAAACTCACCAGCCCGGTAATTAACAACCGCGATCTGGATATTCTCAGGCATTTAGGTTATAAGGGGTTCCGTACGCTCACATTACCCACGCTTTTTGATGCTGCCGGGCAGACCAAAAGCATGGAGCAGGCATTAGCCAAGATATGCCGTGATTCCGAAAAGGCGGTGGATGACGGCTATAATTACATCATATTGAGCGATCGCGGTGTAAATGCCTCACAGGCTGCTATCCCGTCGCTGTTGGCACTCTCGGCGGTACACCACCACCTGATCGACAAACGCAAACGTATGCAGACGGCCATCATCGTAGAGAGTGCCGAACCTCGCGAAGTGATGCATTTTGCATTGCTGTTCGGTTTCGGAGCCAGTGGCGTCAATCCCTACATGGTCTTTGCCGTGTTAGACGACCTCGTAAAAAGGCATGAGATACAGTTGGATTACGCTACGGCGGAAAAAAATTACATCAAGGCGGTCAACAAGGGGATGCTCAAGGTATTGTCGAAAATGGGCATATCGACTCTGCGTAGTTACCGCGGTTCACAAATTTTTGAAGCGGTGGGACTTAGCCAGGAGTTGCTTGACCGTTATTTTCGCGGTATGGTATCGCGCATTGGCGGCATTGGCATTGAGGGCCTATCCAGCCCCACCCCGGCCCTCCCCCAAATGGGGAGGGAGAGAGCGCTACGCACGGATAGTGCGGGTTCAGCACATCCGGTGAGTAGCACTACACCCCTCTCCTGTGGAGAGGGGCCGGGGGAGAGGTCTGGCCTCTATTCCTACCGTCGCGACGGCGAATACCATGCCTGGAACCCCGAAACAATTTCGAAACTTCAAATAGCCACCCGGTTAGGCGATTACGATAAATTCAAAGAATACACCTCGATTGTTGATGGGAAGCAAAATCCTGTGTTTCTGCGCGATTTCCTTGATTTCAAACGCAATCCCATTGATATTTCCGAGGTGGAACCTGTAGAAGCCATCACACGGAGATTCGTTACAGGCGCCATGTCCTACGGCTCCATCAGCAAGGAAGCGCACGAAGCGATGGCTATTGCGCTGAATATCCTTCACGGACGAAGCAATACCGGCGAAGGTGGTGAGGATCCCAAGCGGTTTCATGT
This sequence comes from Bacteroidales bacterium, assembly GCA_031551645.1. Taxonomy (GTDB): domain Bacteria; phylum Bacteroidota; class Bacteroidia; order Bacteroidales; family UBA4181; genus JAIRLS01. The sequence goes on from JAVBNI010000244.1 coordinate 7,485, forward strand.
AGGAGAAGATGGGCTTAACCGCCGCAGCGCCATCAAACAGATTGCTTCGGGACGCTTTGGCGTAACAGCCGAGTATTTGGTCAACGCCGACGAATTACAAATTAAAATCGCACAAGGGGCAAAACCGGGCGAAGGCGGACAGTTACCGGGTTTCAAAGTGGATAAGATCATTGCGGCCACACGCCACTCATTGCCGGGTATCACGCTCATCTCACCGCCGCCCCATCACGACATCTATTCCATCGAAGACCTGGCGCAACTGATCTTCGATTTGAAAAATATCAACCCGCAGGCTTGTATCAGCGTCAAATTGGTATCCGAAAGTGGCGTGGGAACCATTGCAGCAGGCGTAGCCAAAGCCAAGGCCGATTTGATTGTCATCAGCGGTGGTGAGGGCGGTACAGGCGCCAGCCCGATGAGTTCCATCCGTCATGCCGGGATGCCGGGTGAATTGGGCTTGGCTGAAACACAACAGACCTTGGTAATGAATAACCTGCGCGGCCAAGTACGCCTGCAAACCGACGGACAGCTCAAAACAGGCAAGGACATCATCATGTCCGCCTTGCTTGGCGCGGAAGAGTATGGTTTTGCCACCAGCGCACTCATTGTACTGGGTTGTGTGATGATGCGCAAATGCCACCTGAATACCTGCCCTGTGGGTGTTGCTACGCAGGATGAGCGCTTACGCCAACGGTTTAAAGGAAAATATGAATATGTTGTGAATTTTATGACATTCCTTGCCCGCGAAGTACGCGAACACCTTGCAGAGATGGGTTTTCGAAGTATTGACGAGATTGTGGGACGTGCCGACCTGTTGGAAATCCGACAATTCGAAAACCATCCGAAAGCGCAAACACTCGATTTCAGCAAATTGCTTTATTTTCCGCAAGGATCGGCCAACAGCCTGCGGTGTGTCAAACCACAGGATCATAAGATTGACAGTGTACTCGACCATGAGTTGATACAAAAGTCGCGTCCGGCGCTTGAAAAATCGCTTCCCGTGGAAATGAGCGCACCCATTGCCAACACCGACCGTGCCACAGGAGCCATGCTCTCCGGCGAAGTGGCCAAACGTTTTGGCGATGCCGGCCTCCCGGACGGAACCATTACCGCTGGTTTCAAAGGGTCGGCAGGGCAGAGTTTCGGGGCATTCCTTACATCGGGCATTAACTTCCGGTTGGAAGGCGAAGCAAATGACTACCTTGGCAAAGGCTTATCAGGCGGCCGTATTGTGGTAGTTCCGCCCAAGGGTACCACATACGCTCCCGAACGCAACATCATTGCCGGAAATACCTTATTATATGGTGCAACCAAGGGCGAGGTATACCTCAACGGACGTGTGGGTGAACGCTTCTGTGTGCGTAACAGCGGCGCTATAGCTGTAGTAGAAGGCGCCGGCGACCATTGCTGCGAATACATGACCGGGGGGCGCACGGTAGTTCTCGGCCCCACAGGAAAGAACTTTGCAGCGGGCATGAGCGGCGGCATCGCATACGTGCTCGACCCCGACGGCACATTCGACTATTTCTGCAACATGGAGATGGTGGAACTGTCGTTGATCGAAGACCGTACCGACAGCCAGGAACTTCACCGGCTCATCTCGGCACATGCGCATTATACGCAAAGCCCGTTGGCACGACGTATCCTCAACGATTGGGAAACGTATTTGAAGTATTTCCTGAAAGTGATGCCGATAGAATACAAAAAAGTGCTCCACGACGAAGCGATGGAAGCGATCAAAAAGAAAATCGCACAAGTAGAATACGATTATTAGTTTGAAGGTTGAAGGTTGAAGGGTAGTTCTTTGCGACTTAGCGTCTTTACGAGAGATCAAAATCCGTCTAAATCCGTTCAATCCGTGTCATCCGCGTTCCAATAATCAAAAATCATCAATCAAAAATATACAATGGGTAATCCGAAAGCATTTTTAACCATTCCCCGCAAGGAAGCAGGCTACCGGCTTGTGTTGGAACGTATCGCCGACTTTGGCGAAGTGGAGCAAACCTTGCACAGCGACGATCGTATCCTACAAGCGTCGCGTTGTATGGATTGTGGTGTACCCTTTTGCCACTGGGCTTGTCCCATTGCTAACCGTATGCCCGAGTGGCAGGACTCGCTGTCGAAAGGTAAATGGTTGGAAGCGTATGAACGGCTGAGCGTCACCAACAACTTTCCTGAATTTACCGGGCGTGTATGTCCTGCGCTTTGCGAAAAGAGCTGTGTACTGGCGCTTAACGGCGAGGCGGTGACCATTCGCGAGAACGAAGTTGCGGTTGCCGAACACGCTTTCGCAGAAGGATACGTCAAGCCACATGTTCCGCAATGGCGCACGGGACAGAAAGTTGCTGTGATTGGCTCGGGGCCGGCCGGGTTGGCTGCTGCCGACATGCTCAACCAGCAAGGCCACAACGTAACGGTGTTCGAAAAAGATGAAGCCATTGGCGGGTTGCTGCGGTTTGGTATCCCCGATTTCAAGCTCAACAAGGAAGTGATCAACCGCCGGCTGGAAATACTCGGCGCTGAAGGTATCACTTTCAAAACGAGTGTTCATGTGGGTGTAGACATCACACACGATCAGTTACTCAAGGAATTCGACGCTGTGTGTCTTGCCATTGGTGCGGGACAGCCGCGCGACTTGCCTGTGGAAGGCCGCGATTTGCAAGGTGTACATTTTGCACTGGAACTATTGCAGCAACAAAATCGTATGGTAGCTGGGGAAGTTATTCCCGAAAAGGAACGTATTTCGGCAAAGGGCAAGCATGTGGTGGTGATTGGCGGCGGCGATACCGGCTCCGACTGTGTGGGAACATCGGTAAGACATCGAGCCAAACATATTACGCAAGTAGAGATATTACCGAAGCCGCCCGAACACTACAATCCGGACACGCCGTGGCCTGCATATCCCAACATCCTGAAAACGTCCAGTTCGCACCTGGAAGGATGCACGCGCCGTTGGAATCTTGCTACCAAACGGTTTACCGGCGAGGGTGGCAAGGTTACCGGCGTGGAAGTTGCCGAAGTGAAATGGGCAAAAGACAACTCCGGCCGTATGGTAATGAAGGAAACCGGTAAGCTGGAAACCATCAAGGCCGACCTGGTACTGCTGTCGATGGGTTTTGTACATCCGGTACACGAGGGTTTACTTGATAATCTGGGTGTAAATTACGACAACCGCGGCAATGTGGCTTGTGCAGCTCCTGCGTGCTCATCGGTCGATAAGGTGTTTGTGGCAGGTGATGTGGCGCTGGGCGCTTCACTGGTGGTGCGGGCAATTTTTTCGGGACGGCAAGCGGCAGCGGCGATAGGAAAACGGTTGTTAGTGAAGAATTAAGAGTTAAGAGTTACGGATTTTTCTTTTATTCTCTCTATAGAAAAGTAAATCAGGGGAGAGAGCTTCTCACCCATTACGATTTTACTTTCGTGAGCATGTTCACGAAAGTAAAATTGCAATGAAGTTGCATCTCTAAAAAGCGCAGACAATAAGAAAATTATAGTGTTATTTTTCGAATGAGAATACTTTCCCGAAATCTTTTTTCATGTCGACAATGATCCATCCTTTGGAAGATGCATCGGTAAGACCTTTGTCTAATTTTCCCACATGCGAATCCTTATCGTATGCATATTCACGATCGGCATCGGTATGATGTAAAATGAGCGACAGGTTGGGACGCGTGTTGGTCGATGTCCATTCAAGCATCTGGTAATCGCCGTCAGAGTTGCCGAATGCTAAAATTGGCTTGCGCCCGATAATCTGGAATATTCCCACAGGTTTACCCGTATTATCGTCATTATGCCACAATTCGGGAGTGAAAACTACGTCACCGTTTTTATATTCGGCTTTTAACATGGTGCCAATCACCTGTTCGGGTGGAATTCCATATGCTTTCTCGCTGAAAAGACGAATGAATACAGATGAGCCGCCCGATACGATGTAAGTCTTGAATTGATTGTCGCGCAGATACTGTAATAATTCCACCATAGGTTTAAATGTCAATTCCTGGTATTTTTTGCCGAAACGTTTGTGTATTGCAGTATCGAGCCAGGAAGTTGCCATTTTATCGAATTCAGCCGGAGGCACGGCAGCATGCGAAATAGCAAATGCCTCAACAATCCCTTTTTCTCCGGCGGCCATGAATTTTTTCATATCCCCATCCATCAATGCTTTCAATTCGGGTTTCTTTGCCAGTTCAGGTTTTTGAGCAACAATAGCTTTGGTTGCTACCAAAGAGTATATTACTTCAAAATATAAAGGTTGTTCGCACCACAATGTACCGTCGTTATCGAATGTGGCAATACGTTCCTCGACCGGGACAAATTTAACATTATTTTTATCGGTTACTGCGGTAACAAAGTCTATAATGGCTTTTTTGGTAGGGGTTTCATTCCACGAAGGAAGCAGATCCGTTTTCGAGACTACTCCTGGAGTTTCATGAGCCGGTTCTTTTGGTTGCCGGTTGCTACCACAAGCGGATAATATCAGATTTACTATAATAAGTAAGTGAAATATTCTTTTCATTTTAATTGATTTTTAATTTGAGTTACATGCTAAAAACACTGATAGAAACAAAGTACCTTGATTGTTTAACAAACAAAGATGCCAATTGTTTTTCAAAAATTTCATAAGAAAAATTTGAAAAATATGTAAACCTTAAATCATCAATCGAAAATCAAAACTTTATTGGTAGTTTTGTCACAAAATTTTAATTGTAAATTTTAGAACGGATGAAATTGTTAGAAGGAAAAACAGCAGTGGTTACCGGAGCCGCTCGCGGTATTGGCAAAGCCATTGCATTGAAACTGGCCTCTGAAGGGGCTAATGTAGCTATTACCGATTTGGTATACAATGAAAGCGCACAAGCGGTCGAAGCCGAAGCAACGTCGATGGGAGTTAAAGCAAAAGCCTATGCATCGAATGCTGCTGATTTTGCAGATACACAAAAGGTGGTGGAAGAGATTGTGAAGGACTTTGGTCGTATTGATATTCTTGTAAATAACGCAGGTATTACTAAAGACGGGGCACTTAAACGTATGACCGAGGAACAATGGGACGCTGTCATTGCTGTTAATCTGAAGTCAGTATTTAATTTTACCAAAGCCGTTCAGCCGGTCATGTGGAAACAAGCTTCGGGAAGCATTATCAACATGAGTTCCGTTGTCGGTGTTTCAGGTAATGCCAATCAATGTAATTATTCTGCTTCCAAAGCAGGTATTATTGGGTTTACTAAATCGGCAGCCAAAGAGATGGGGGTCAGGGGAATACGGAGTAATGCAATTGCGCCCGGCTTTATCATTACCGAAATGACAGCCGTGTTACCCGAAGAAGTTCGTCAAGCATGGAATGAGAAAATTCCTTTACGCAGGGGAGGCACTCCCGAAGATGTTGCCAATGTGACCCTGTTCCTGGCATCCGATCTTTCGGCCTATGTCAATGGACAAGTGATCAACGTTTGCGGTGGAATGAATACGTAACACGCGGATTGGTAAGAATTAAGTCTGTTTGAAAAGTCAAGGATGGGCGTCTCGGATTAGAATAATTTTTTTTGAACAACCTCATCTTTTTCGATTTTTAACAATTACTTAATGTCTTTATTTTTAGATCGTTTTTACAAAGTAGAATCCATAGCAACTATTGCACCACAACGTTATATGGTGTCGGTTGCGCTTGTTGTATCACACCCGGTATACGACGGTCATTTTCCTGGAAATCCGGTCGTTCCGGGAGTGTGTTCTTTACATATGCTCACAGAATGTGCTGAGTATATTCTGGGATGTAAATTTTTTTTGAGTGAGGCAGCCAATGTTAAATTTACTGGGTTGGTCAGGCCACAGGACGATAGCAAATTATCAATTGATATAATCATGTCCGATATAGAATCTGACATTGTGTCACTCAAAGCAACGATAAAATCGGGTGAACGGAAAGTTTTGTCGTGTAATGCCAAGTTGACCAAAAATTTTGACAACAATAAACAAAGGAACAAAATTTGATGTCTTATAAATATGGAGGTAAAAATAGAGAGTAAGATTGGACGGTTACGCAACGACGAAGAACGTATTTATGCATTTATCTCAGATTGTAATAACTTTCAGCAATTTGTTGTTAATGATAAAATAAAGGACTGGCAATCGGATAGCGAGGCATGCGATTTTTCGGTAGATGGTATTGGTCATTTAGCATTCCGGATTGTAGAAAAAAATCCGAACAATTTGGTGAAGTTTTCCATTGAAAGCACTCAGGCTGAGAATGTTTTTCTGTGGGTGCAATTGAAAAACGTAACAGTTGGAGATACCCGGGTGAAATTGACAGCCAAACTAAATGTCAATCCGATGATGAAGATGTTTATTTCGAAACCATTGAAAGAGGGATTGGACAAAGTAGTTGACACCCTCGAACGTATGTGTTAATCATCAAAAAATATTCATTGGTCAAAATGTTAGATGAAAGCGGTTAAAAATTGTAACTTTGTCATCGGTCAAATCGTAGAATGGAATAAAATATAAAGGGTTAAGATATGAAAAAGTTTTTAATATTCACGTTTTTTTGTTGCGCTTGGTTAACGAGTTGCGATAAAAAGGAAAATGGGGGAGAGGTTATCGACGAATCTTCCTTCACTTTAAGAGGTGGAAGTATTATTGTCACAAATAATTCTAATAGCACAGCAGTAACGCCTCTTAATGTTTTTCCGGAAGGTATCCCCACAGATATTGAGTTTTCAGCAAGCAGGAAAGGGATATCGTTGAAATCTGGCAATGATGCCGGAGAAAGCCTGCAGTTGCTGAAAGGGAATGATTACCGGTTCAAGCTGGTTGGTGAAGCCGAAACAATAACAATTGAAGGTATATTCAGTGCTGGAGAAAAAAGAACGGTTACCACCCAGGCAACGCATGTCAAGATTACAGACGACGCGCGATATGCTTTTGTGTCTTATAATACCAAAGGTGATGATCATGTCGGCGGAGTAGTCGTATATAATGTTGTAGTTACCGAAGGTGAAAATTTAGAAAATACCACCGCAACGGTTACAGAAGTTTCCAGATTTGTCATGCCAAGATCGGAAGTCAGCGCTGTTGATTATTATAATGGCAAGTTATACATAACAGGGGCTACTGAAGATCCTGCATTTGGTTATAACGAAGACAGGGACGGTTATAATTATACATTTTATATGGTGATGGAACTCACCGGCGGAATGAAATTCGTAGAGTCCGAACCGTATGTCACTATGTTGCAGTCGTTTCAAGGTACTTCCATCAGGGTAGCCAATGGTAAGGTTTATATTACCACGGGCGACGGGACGAAAGATACAGCTAAAGGTGGTTTATTTATCTATGACGCAAATACGGTTGATAACCCCCAGATAAAATTTATTGAAGGCAAGGATCATATCCGGTCGGTAGATGTTGATGACGACAACATTTACATGATGCAGGCGCAACCTGCCCGGGTTACCAAGTATGATTTGAACGGTGGAGGCGAACAAGTGATTTATGCTCTCAATAATGAAGCGACACAACCGGATGCCAAATCGGAAATCCTGGTTTGGAAAGATTATCTGTTTGTTGCTGAAAATGAAAGCGGGTTACGAATGTTGGATAAGAGCGGTAACGTGAACGATGCACTGGATCGCCCGGGGCTAAGCGCCGATACCGATGTAACAAACAGTGTAGCAATGAATAGCGATACCAAAAAGAACATTCACGGAACTGCCGTGAAGTCGGATATGCTGTTGCTCGCTAATGGTGAAAAGGGAATATATTGGTATGACATCCAGAAAGAAAGCGGCAAAGATGAAATTGTGTTGTGTAACAACAACAGCATTGTTTTGTATGAAGATGCCGGCACGAAAACACCAGCTTCGGCTAACTTTATTGCATCAAAAGGAAATATTGTTTTCGTAGCTGACGGATTGGGTGGCTTGAAAGTTCTGTACATAGGATTTGACGAGGGCGATCCTCCTCCTCCTGTTCCTGGCGGTTGCGATGATGTAAAACAATATTTCAATAACGAACCCAAGTCATTCCTGCGTGAAATGGTTAATGTGTTCGGTGCTTCAGCATCCGCTAACACAAAGATATTGTTCGGAGATGCCAGTAAGGTATACAATGAAATTCAGGTGCTTGAAGAAACTGATTTGTATCTCACTTATATTTCCTGTACGGCAAGTTTGCATAATACAGTGGGCTTTTTTGTGGTGCCTGCAGCATCTGTTTCCATGTCGAATCAGGATTATTTCGAAACAGTAGTGAAAGCTGATTTCCAGAAACAATCAGTTAGTAAGAACCGTTATGTTTTGGACAAAAAATATGTTGCGATGTCGAACATGAAAAACAGTAGTCTTGTTGCAGGTAGAACCTACGAGATGAAGAATTACAACCGGGCAGACGGTAAGTTTGAAGCAGGCGACAGAGTGGTCATGTTTATTATTCCTGATGGATGGGTATCTCAGAATTCCAGAGTTGAATTCCGCACAGATCAATATAATAGACCTGTTTTTATCGACAAGGACTTAAATCTAAGCACCTTGAAGAGATTTGTAGGAAATTATTATGGTAAAGACGATTTTAAAGGAATTCAATATAATTCGTTTTACTCGGAAGAATGTAACAGTTTGGTCTTGTTCTTTGAAGACTTATTCGATCGAGCTAATTATACCGATATGGACTTCAATGATATGGTCTTCGCAATTACAGACAATCCGGAAGGAAGTGTGGCCATAAAATCGCTGAGGTTACCTGCATATACGTTGAATAAAGATGGACAAATCATAGTGACTCCATAAATGTATTACCATTAACACATGAAAAAGAGGCTGTTCGATTTTGGGCAGCCTTTTTTCTTACCTTGGAGGCATCTATACAAAGCGCATGTTATACTAAACGCAATATACAGGATTTTTCGATTGCTGAAGGTGATCGATCTTGTTAATAACGGCTAGCCTTTAACTCTGCGAAACCAGCCGAGTTTGTGAATTCGTTAACAGCAACTTAGCGTAAGCAATCTCGCTGTAAGTAATCCTGGTTAATTTGTATAAACTCTATTGTGGAAGACGTGATAGTGGTAAAATGTCATCATCAAAAAATACTCTTTGCGATTAATCAATACCTGATCTTTCTTGCTGCTTAATCAAAAAAGACCGCCCTTGTGGGACGGTCTCACTTTTAATTATGTCAATTGGAAAAATATCTACACCAACTTCATGTCTGCCAGCACTTGGTTCATACCGCGGACAGCTTCGGCACTCTTATTAAACAAGGCTTGTTCTTCTGAATTCAGCTTGTAATCGATAATCTTTTCCCAGCCATTTTTTCCAACAACTACAGGAACACCGATACAGATATCTTTTTGCCCGTATTCGCCATTGAGGGCAACACAACATGGGAGTACTTTTTTCTGGTCGCGGATAATAGCTTCCACTAAAGTAGCTCCAGCTGCACCGGGGGCATACCATGCCGAAGTTCCAAGCAATTTGGTGAGGGTGGCGCCTCCAACCATGGTATCGGCAACTACTTTATCCAAAGCATCAGCCGAAAGCAGGTTCGAAACAGGTAATCCTCTATATGTGGCGAAACGCTTGAGCGGGATCATGGTAGTGTCGCCGTGACCTCCGATAACAATGCCGTCAACGTCGGTTGCAGCACAACCCAAGGCTTGACTGAGATAACATTTGAAACGCGAACTGTCAAGAATACCGCCCATGCCTATGATCTGGTTTTTGGAAACTCCACTCGATTTTAACGTCAGATAGGTCATCGTATCCATCGGGTTGCTGATAACTATGATGATGGCCTTGGGTGAATATTTAAGAATGTTTTGCGTAACATCTTTCACGATACCGGCATTCACACCGATCAAATCCTCACGCGACATACCCGGTTTACGAGGTACACCCGAAGTAACCACTACTACATCCGACCCAGCAGTTTTGCTGTAATCATTTGTAACACCTTCGATACGGGTATCAAACTCCAACAATGAAGCTGTTTGCATCATATCCAAAGCTTTACCTTCGGAAACCCCTTCCTTGATATCGAGTACGATCAATTCACTTGCCAATTCTTTTTGTGCAATGACATTTGCACAGGTTGCGCCTACATTGCCGGCGCCTACTACGGTTATTTTACTCATGGGTGAAAAATTCTATTAAAAATTATTTGTAAAATTAGGTCTTTTTTGTCAAATTGTGATGCTTAAATTTTTTAAATACTCCTCAATATTTCTTCTAAGGAATGCGCCCAAAATAAAATTCCCATTTCCAATTATTTCATGTTATCTTTGTTCAGCAACTTAACCAATGAAATTCCAGACATGAAAAACTTTTATTCGTTAGAGATTGAATCTCAGATGCGTCATTTTTTTGAAG
>JAVBNI010000060.1:0-4741 GCA_031551645.1 Bacteroidales bacterium
ATATCTTGGCCTCCGTGTCACCTTTTAATTTAGCGGCTATAATACGCTTGCGAAGATCTAGGGATAAGGGAGAGGGCATAATCTGATGATTTACGGGATTAGAGATGCAAAATTAGTATATAATTTATTCAATTGCTATAATCGCCATGTCAAAAATAGTCCGGTAGGGATCTTGGTAATAATCCCATTGCCTCTCTCAAGCCCGGATATAATTTTAATGAGTTCTTATAATATATCTTTTCCAGAACATCTCTTGGAAGATCAAGCCCTTGTGTAGGTATATTGCCGTAGTAACCGAGATTTACAAACTGATCAGTTTCAAGTACAGCAAAAAATTTAGCGTAGCCTTCAGCAAAAGATTCGATCTTATTGTCGGGAATACTCCCGTAGTCCATACCGAAAAGAATCCTGTCCTGATACTCAATGAAAAAATCGCGAAAATTATCACGGCTAAGGTAATGCATGTGGAAGGTTACAACCGAGATATCTACATAAAGGTTGGGGTAAGTTGAAAGTAAATACCTTAGATAATCAACTTGGGCATCCTGGGCATAAAGGTATGCTGCATGAGCGGCAACAATGGTGAGATTAGGATATTTTGCTAAGACATTTTCAAAAGCTCTTATCTGTCCCCAAAAGTAGACCGGATCATTGTGAGTAAATCTGGTTAGATATCGATCTGTCGGACGCTTGTCGAATGGCCCGTTAGGTTCAGCTATGTGTAGAGAGGCCATTAGCACATTCTCCTCTTCCAATCTCGAAAAGAATGGCGCAAGTCTAGGGTCATCAAGTTTGGTGATAACTACTTCATCCGGTTTCCTACGAAGAACATCGTGCAACCCAAAGTGTAATTTAATTCCAACATATCCTTCATTTCTCACTTTTCGGATCACCTCTTCGGCATAGTTATTTATCCCTAATCCCTCATAGGCGTTATGCGGTCTCGGTTCAATCTCAAATTTCCCCTCAGGTCTGGCCACAGCAAAAAGCATACGGTTATTAGCGGCAGCCTTAAATTCAGCAGGGTTGGCAACTTTGGATAAACCTATCCAAAAGACAAGGTTTAAACCGTATTTCTGTTTCATTGTCTCACTTACTTTGATCAGGTTGGCTGTACTACCAACATCACTTACATGATAATGCACGTCTACAATCGGAATATCAGGATATTTCGTCCTGAATTGAAGACCTTGTCCGTACAATGCGGTAGAAACGAAAAGACTAAAAACAACTAATAAATCTTCTTTTTTCATGGTAAAATATAGCATATTCCAATGATAAATTGATGGACATTGCCAATCCAACGTTCATGTCAAAATAAAATCGCTGTCCGACATTGTGACGTAATCCATTCTGCATCTGGGGTTGGTAAAAGTCATTGATGAATTCTGTCATGTCGATTAATTTTTAAGGCCTGCCTGAATGACCTGCCCGAATGGATTCGTTCAGGCGAGCGTAGTCGGGCAGGTTAAACTATCTGGATTTTTGTTATGAATTTTTTCAACGAACGAAGAAGGCGTGCCTTCCGGGAGCATTGTCTGCCACAATGTCAGAAAATGTACGCATTCTGTTACCATTGACGGTGCAATGATGTATGAAATGATACGGTGCTCGATTATTATTGGCGTGATGCATAGCGCTTGTCAATCATTTCGTAAGTACTGTCTTTATAAGTGCAATGCTAATAAAAATTCTGAACAAAAACAATGGGGTAGCTGGGATTTATAATTGAAAATCGATTATTGATTAATAAACTACCCCGCAGCAAGCTGTCGGGGTATCAATAAAGAAATATTTTTATTTTCTTGCTACAAGCAGTGGGGAATTAAACCCTAAGGGATTGAAATAAATACCAATATCGTTTAGTTAATGATTTTGACAGGTCTACCGACCCTGTCGGGTCATCACGCAAAAGACCTGTCAGGCTGCGAAGCTGCTGACAGGGTCGAAATAAAATCCTTAACCGGACCGGTGATAATGACTATGGCATGAATTGCAGTCTACATGAATTGTATTCCAATAGATAATGGAGGTAAATCCATTGGCAATGCTTTACTGTTGAATGCATCTGTCAAACGGTAGCGGGCTACGACGGCGAACCATTCCCATCCCAGCCGGACATAAGCCGAAGCCATGAATGGATTGAACGCATAATTATCATGGTATTTATCCTTGCCGCTGGAATGTGTATTGATTTTATAATATTTGCTGAAGGCGAAATCTCCCTGAATGCCAAGATCGAGATACATGCCATCGTTATTGGAGTGCCATCGTGTGGGGACGATATAGAAACGGGTGTACACGCCCGCTGCAGCGTTGTGGGTACGATACATTTGCTTGTCGATATCGTCCGGATTGATCGGATGTCCGATAACCTCTTCCATAAAAATTGGGTCACTTGCAGCATCCCTCATACGATAATTGTAATATGAATACTGGAGCGTTCCTCCTATGGAAAATCTGCGGCTAAGCGAGTATCGATACTGCCATCCGGCATCAATATTAAGAGAATTGCCACCCAGGGCAGTATAATAGTCACTGCTATAATCAGGCACCATGAATCCTAAACCGGCAAAAAACGAAGTTTCATGATATTTATATTTGGATTTTGATCGGGATTTATCATCCGACGGGCAGGGCGGACAGGGATCATTCGAAACGATCTCCATAATAGTGTCGCCCGGCGCTTTTTTCTTGACAGAAAATTCCAGACTTCCAATTCTTACGGACTGGGCATTCATTAAACTTATAGTCGAAATAGCAATACAAAATATAACAATTAAATTTTTCATGGTTTTATGTTTTTACAAATGATTGAAAAGCGTCCCATATTGCTTCTCCAAAGTTGCAGACATCAACATGGGACTTTTATTTGAAAACTGATAAAGAAGACAAATTTTATTTGGTCGATGTTCCGATTTCGCCATTCATCACGGCATCTATCAACTCCTTGTCGATGATCCCAGCCAGGTGCATTACCGTCACCGAACGGCTTTCGGAAGTAATAAATAGCAAAGCACTGTTTTGATTGGAATTTTTACCGGCATTTTTCTTGATGTACAGTTCTACGCGGTCACCTTCGCTTTTAACTTTAAGAAACTGTTCGTAATCTTTATTTAATACAGGCTTTAATTCGGCAAGTAACTGTTCCCGCAAAGGATTTTCTTTTTGATCGGCCTTATCGCTAATGCTCAAAATTCTCAATCCCAAAATTTTGGCAACAAGATCCTGTGTTTTCTTATCGTTGGTTTTACCGGTTTTCATCAGCCCCAACAAAGATGGCGATATGGTAATGGACTCAACCCCATCTTTATCTTCATATTTATTGAAGATCGACAATATGGGATCCGGATTTTCACTTTGCGCCGACAGATGAAACGGCAGGCAAAGCAACATGGCAGCTATCATCATGGGAATAAATTGTTTCATTTTATTTTTGTTTTTATGATTTCTATCTTCTAATTATTTATCTCTGTTTATCATACCTTCGGCCTTGTGATATGCCTCTTGTACTTTTTCGATTTGCTGAAGAGAGGATGTCCCTTCCTGTACTTTTTCAAAAGCCGACATACTGTTTTTGGCTTTCTGCATGGTCATGGCCATCATTTGCAATTTGGTCTCAGCTGTTTCCATGGCTGCGGCTTCATCATATACCCGTTTGCCATCCACATAATATTTGAACTCTTCTTGTTGCGATTTAGGCACCGTTACCAGGAAAAGGATGGCAATACTGGCTGCTATTCCGGTAACAATCAGCCATGGTATCCGGATTGTCTTGCCTTTTGGCTTATGTTGGGGTGGTTCTATTGCTTTTTCTTCGGTAAAAAAAGCGAACAAAGGCTGGTATTTCTTTAGCTCTCCGGGTATTTCTTCCCGGGAAAAGAACTGCTGCAACTTGCGCTCCTCTTCCAGCGACGTCGCTCCGTCGAAGTAACGTTGAAGCAAATCTTGAATTTTTTGTTCGTCCATATCTTTATTGTTTGATCAATTCTTCACGTATTTTTTGCCGGGCACGCGACAGGTTGGTACGTACCGTTCCCTCATTCATATCGAGGATCACTGCGATCTCGTCTAATTCATATCCTTCGATGTCGCGCAGACGGATGACCATCTGCTGTTGAACCGGCAATTTTTCAATTAACTTTCGCACAAATGCCGTCAGGTCGGCTTGCTCTACACTTTTGTAGGGTGTTTGCTCATGAGTCGTATGAAGAGCCTCGGTTAATTCGGATGTTTTGCTCTGCTGCGACCGCGTATAGTCAAGGCAACGGTTTTTGACGGCGCTCATGGCATATGCTTCCACACTACGTAACGATTCTAATTCTACATGTCGTTCCCAAAGTTTCACGCCCACATCCTGTACTACGTCTTCAGCCTCATCGGTCCGTTTGATGAATGCCAGTGCAAAACGGTACATTTTTGGCCGCAGCTGTGACATCAATTGATTAAAGACGGTTTTGTCCATTCAGTTACAACGTGTTTGCTTTGAGATGAAGACTTTCTTCATGACAACTTTCAAAAAGAAGACGAAGCTCGGAAAAAATTGTTACACGCAATACATTTTTTTCAAAAAAGAAAAAATATATTAGAGTTTATATAAATTAGGAATGCGCCCAAAATAAAATTCCCATTTCCAATTATTTCATGTTATCTTTGTTCAGCAACTTAACCAATGAAATTCCAGACATGAAAAACTTTTATTCGTTAGAGATTGAATCTCAGATGCGTCATTTTTTTGAAG
>JAVBNI010000137.1:0-8148 GCA_031551645.1 Bacteroidales bacterium
TTTAAAATAAGCAAATTGAATAAATAATACATGATGGAATTTATTGTTACAAAACAGTACTCTATGTTTTATAATTATAAAACAGCGTTTACCAATACTTTCAATGTGATTTTTAATAAAAATTGCATGAAAAATTTCATCAAGTTTTGAACACCCTACCTGACAGGTCTATCGACCCTGTCAGAGTCAAACCGACAAAAAACCTTGAGATAGTAGTTATATCACAAAAAAGCTCACAAAAAAGTAAAATCAGTCATTCTGTTATTCACAAATTTCATAATTCTCCATTTTCAATTATCAATTCTCAATTCTCAATTCCTATGTTTTATCATCTGAAAATCATTTTCCGTAACCTCCGCCGCGGCGGTGTTTATTCTGTGATCAACATCAGCGGACTGGCCATCGGCATGGCTACCACCATCGTGATCATGTTGTGGGTATACAATCAGTGGAGTTATGACCGTTTCCACACAAAGAACAAATCTTTGTATAAGGTTTGGTGTTATGACGAAGTCAACGGAACATCCGACAAAGTCCCTTCGCAAATCGGGCCGACACTTTTGGATAAGTATGCCGGGTTTGCTGATATGACAAGGTACAGGGAGAGCGAAACTCCATTCATGCTTCAAGGAGAGGACAATGCCGATCTAACATTTTCAGTTGATGCGAATAATACTGTTGTGGTAGCATCTGTCGATCCGGGTTTCTTACAAATGTTCAGTTTCTCATTGGTGTATGGTGATGTAAAGACAGCGCTGGTTGACCCGTATTCGATCGTCATGACTGAAACTACAGCCCGGCATCTGTTCGGCAAAAAAGACCCAATGGGAAAGACAATCACCGTAAATGGCGCCATGCAATTCACGGTAACGGGTATCCTGTCCGATTTACCCGGAAATACGGGATTCGGATTCGAGATATTGATACCTTATAAAAGGTACGGCACCGACGACTCGTGGTTTAACACGCCCACCCAATCCGTCTATGTTGAATTGTCGACCGGCGTTGACGGAAAGGTTGCAAGCACATCCATCCGCGACATTGTCAGCACCCATACCGGCGGGCGTCTCACTTCCGAAACCTTCCTGCAACATGTTTCCGGATGGCACCTGTACTCCCGTTTTGAAAAAGACCAGGCAGTCGGCGGACGTATCGAGACTTTACGGATGTTCACACTCATCGCTTTACTGATCCTGTTCATTGCTTGCATCAACTTCATGAACCTGAGTACAGCCCAAAGTACCAGGTATGCAAAGGAAGTGGGTGTCCGCAAAGTAATAGGCGCCCGTCGCCATACACTGATAACCCGCTTCTTAGGCGATTCTATTTTTATTACTGCAATAGCCGGGGCATTGGCTGTAATTCTCGTATTGGTCTGCCTGCCGTTTTTCAATGCGCTCATGGGAGAAAAACTCAACCTGGGCATCGGCGGCGGCTGGTTCTGGTTTGCCTTAGCAGCGTTTATCATACTTACAGGAATACTGGCGGGGAGCTATCCTTCACTTTACCTTTCGTCATTCCTTCCTGTCAAGGTTTTGAAAGGCGCATTCAGGGGAGATCATGGTTTAGTCGCACCGCGTAAGGTACTCATCGTGGTACAGTTTACTTTCGCCGTTGTGTTGATTATGTCCACGACAGTCATATACCGTCAGATACACCATGCCAAGACACGCGATATCGGCTACGACAAATCGAGACTGGTCAGTGTTATGATCAATGACCAGTCGCGACCCAATAGGGAACTCATCCGCCGCGACTTACTCAATTCGGGTATTGCCGAATCAGTATCGATCAACTTTGCATCGATGACCGGAAGTGAGAGTACATTTACTTACATATCATGGAGAGGCAAGGATCCGGAAAGCAAGTTCATCATCGAACGCAATTATGCAGAAAATGATTGGGCCAAAACGACCGGCATACAAATCATACAAGGACGCGATATTGACATTCGAAACTACTCGACAGATTCTACAGCCATGTTGCTCAACGAAGCAGCAGTAAAAGTAATGGGCTTCGAAGATCCTATAGGGGAGATCATCCGCGAATGGGGCAGGGAATATCATGTCGTGGGCGTGATAAAGGATTTTATACTGGAATCGCCATACGAACCGGTACACCCCATGATTATCGGCGGGCCATCGTCCGGGTGGTTCAACAACATCAATATTAAATTGACGACTCACGGCAGCATCAGTGAAAATCTGTCACAAGTGGAAAAGATTTTCAAAAAGTACAACCCGGCTGAACCTTTTATCTATCATCTCGCGGATGAAGAATATGCCCGTCGTTTCGACCAGGAACAACGAATCGGCTCGCTGATATCCTGGTTTGCCGCTTTGGCGGTTTTCATTTCCTGCCTCGGACTGTTCGGCCTGTCGGCATACATGGCCGAAAACCGGCATAAGGAAATCGGCATACGCAAAGTATTGGGCGCTTCGATAGCAAATATCACCTCATTATTATCCCGTGAATTCCTGATATTGGTATCCATATCGCTGCTTATTGCCATTCCCATCGCATGGTGGGCCATGAGCCAATGGTTGTCCGGGTATGCTTACCGTACCGATATGCCATGGTGGCTCTTTGTTGCTGTGGCAGCATTGACGATTGGTATTGCCTTGATTACAGTGAGCTTTCAAGCCATAAAAGCAGCAACAGCCAACCCGGTGAAGGCGATCAAAAGTGAATAACTGAATGATTGAATAACTGAGTAACTGAAATATTGGAATTATTAAATCATTGAATGCTTGCAGACAGATCTTTGGCGTAACGACCTGACAGGTCTATCGACCCTGTCAGAGTCAAACCGACAAAATAACTTTGATGATAGTTATTGTACCACGTAAAAACTCACAAAAAAGTAAAATCAGTCATTCTGTTATTAACTGCGTTGAGCTCGAGTTATTCAATCATTCTGTTATTCACAAATTTCATAATTCTCCATTTTCAATTCTCAATTCTCAATTCTCATGTTTTATCACCTGAAATTTTCCTGGCGTAACCTTCGCCGCGATGGAGTATTCTCTCTGATCAATATTGCCGGTTTGTCTGTAGGACTAACCGTTGTATTGTTGATTTGCGCCATGATATTCAATGAATATTCATTCGACCAATCATTTAGTAACAAAGATCGTATCTACAGGGCTAACTCATATATGAAAAAAATGATGGCCGGGCAAACATGTGGTATTACCTCCAATGCTTTTGCTCCTGCTGTGAGGGAGGAGATTCCTGAAGTGGAAACGGCTGTGAGAACAGTAGTACGACCAGCAATGGTGAAAGTCGGCGAAACCCCTTATAAAGTTGATAAACTCTGTTGGGCCGAAGAAGATTTTTTCCGGTTGTTTGACACGCCTTTCATCTATGGTTCGCCGGAAACGGTTTTTTCACGGCCAAATACAGTTGCCATTGCCGAATCGGAAGCCAAAATTCTTTTTGGTGATAAAAATCCGGTTGGCGAAACCATATGGGTTGATAATCAGAACCAGATGGAAGTGAGCGCTGTTTACAAGGATTTTCCAGATAATTCTTCATTCGGCGACTATCAAATGATCGGACATTTTATGTCGTCACCTCTTGCTGAGAATCCATATTGGGGTAACTTCTCGGTTGAAACTTTTTGCTTATTGACTCCCGGCGCGGATGTACCTGATGTGGAAGCCAGGATGCAACAGGTAGTCCTAAAAGGTGTTGGAGATGATGTTTTTCAAATCAAATTGCAACGATTGGATAGGATCCACTTGTATTCGAAGGGTTATGTGTATTCATTCACCAGCAATCCGGGAGATATCGGAAGAGTTAAAATGCTTTCGCTACTGGCTGTTATTATCCTGCTGGTAGCAAGCATCAACTATATGAACCTGTCGACAGCCCGTGCACAGAAACGTTCCAAAGAAATAGGCGTCAGCAAGACACTTGGAGCAAAACGAAAGAATATCATTCTGCGGCTGTATGCCGAAACGGGAATATTGACTTTCCTTGCATTTGTGTTGGCCTTTGTATTAATTTGGTTATTGTTACCCGTTTTCAACGGAATGTTGGGACAGGATGTTCGTCCGGATGTCATTTTCAATACCATGTTCCTATTGGGTATATTATCGGTTTATGCCATAACAACCTTTTTCGCTGCATCGTACCCGGCATTCTATTTGTCGGGGTTTGCCCCGTTGACCGTGATTCGCCAGGCCGGTTTTGTGAAAGGCGGCAGCCACGCACTGGTACGAAAAGGATTAACCGTTATCCAGTTTTCGGTTGCAGTCATCCTCATTGCATGGGTCATTGTGATCCGTACCCAGGTGAATTATGTTTCCAATAAGAATATTGGCTACAATGTACACCAGATATTGGGTATTCCTATAAACACAGTTTCCCACAATTCGGGTTTCGATGCTTTGAAAAATGATTACCTGGCACAAGGATCAGTGTTATCAGCAGCTTTTTCCCAAGCATTCCCGGTTCATTTTGGTGATGAATATGTATTGTTTAAGACTTTGGCTGATTCTGATGAAGCGAAAAAAACCTATAAATTGCCGGCCAATACAGTCCTTTTGGCGACCAATAGGGCAACTCCCGAAATCATTGATTTGCTCCACCTGCGATTGATAGCAGGGACAACGCTTCCCGAAAGGAGACCGGACGACACTATCATCCATATTGTAGTCAATCGTAAAACAATAGAATTCCTGGAAACGATCCCAGAAGAAATCATCGGAAAAAAGCTACCCTGCAACTTTTATAATGGGCCGTCCGCATATGTCAGTGGAGTGGTGGAAGATTTCAATTTTAAAAACCTGCACGAACCAATCGGCCCTCACGGTTTCCATGATTACCCGAAAAGCGGTTTGGGATATTTGCTCCTGAAAATGAAAAATGGCGATATGTCACAGCAACTTCGCGCGTACGACGATATTTTCAAGAAATATTTCCCTAATGAGCTATTCAGGCCCCAATTCCCCAGTTTATTGTTGGAAAAAGCCTACGAAAGCGACCGGCAAACCAACCGCATCGCATTAAGTTTTTCCATACTGGCTATCCTGGTAGCTTGTATGGGCGTGTTTGGTTTAACGGCTTTCATGGCCGAGCAGCGCACCAAAGAAATCGGCATCCGCAAGGTATTGGGAGCAAGTATAAGCAGCATCGTAAGCTTGTTTACCGATAATTACCTGCGATTGTTACTGTTCTCCCTGGTTGTTGCCGTACCCATAGCATGGTGGATCGGCAATAAATATTTAGAAAGTTTTGCCTATCGCATTTCGCTTTCATGGTGGATGTTTGCAGTGGCAGCTTTGATTACAGTTGCGTTGACATTACTCACAGTAGGCGCGTTGGCTATTAAAGCGGCAACAGCTAACCCGGTGAAGGCGATCAAAAGTGAATGATCGAATAACGGAATAACTGAACCGAGCCTGCGAGCTCACCGAAGTTAATAACAGCAACAAGAATGCTCTTACTATCTTACGGTCTTGCATGTCTTACGATCTTTTTTACTATTTTTGTCTAATGTATTTTAAATTTACTGTTTATGAAGAAGATAAGCATTCAAGTTGTTTTATTACTGTTCTTTTTGTTTGATTTATCAGCCCAAAGCATATCGTTTCCCGACGACGCAAAACAACGGGGTTATTATGACCGGCCCTATAAACGATATGAGGCCGAACCTGGAAAATGCACCAGCAACGGTTTGTTCCTCTCTCCTACCTATGTGCAGACAGAACTACAAAGCGAAGCTTCCAACACAATAGCTGTACAACTTATCGAAAAAGATACTTATGTTCAATGGAAAAACGACGAAACTGCCGACGGCATGGTCATCCGATTTTCTATTCCTGATGGAAAAAACGGCGAAGGAACCAAAGGAACAATTGCCCTGTATGTCAACGGGAAATTCATTCAGGATATCCATCTTGATTCATATTGGGCATGGCAACACGCCCTGATGACCGGCCAGACATATCCGGACAATACTCCTTCCGAAAACAAATTTGCACGTATGCGTTTTGATGACGTCCGTGTAAAACTGACAAACAAGATTCCAAAAGGCGCTATGTTCAAACTCGTGAAAACAGACAGCAACAAAATTCCTTATACCATTGATTTTGTAGAACTGGAGCCTGTTCCGCCCGCCATCACTTACGAATCGATCGATGATGCGAACATGATCAGGTATACTCCTTCGGCCGGTACCCTCGATGCATTCATTGCCGGCAACGGAGGAAAAACCATCTATATCCCGGAAGGCAGGTATGATGTGGCTGAACGAATTTATATCAACGATCCTAACACGAAAATAATCGGCGCCGGCATGTGGTATACCGAAATATATTTCTCAGCGCCATCGGACAATGCCGAAACATTTGCCAAACGAGGTATACAATCAAGCCAAAGCGATATCACGTTGGACGGGTTGTACATCACGACAACCAACAACAGACGTTCTTACGTATTCAACGATGGCCGTAACGGACAAGTCGGGAAAGGATTGAT
Source organism: Bacteroidales bacterium (assembly GCA_031551645.1). Lineage (GTDB taxonomy): Bacteria > Bacteroidota > Bacteroidia > Bacteroidales > UBA4181 > JAIRLS01. The sequence continues at coordinate 6,487 of JAVBNI010000137.1, forward strand.
GGGATCTTTCGGATCGAACTCTGTGATAAAAAATGTCTGGATCGAACATTTTGAATGTGGAGGATGGATTGACGGGGCTATAAACCTGACTGTGCAGCATTGCCGTTTCCGGAATCATTATGCCGACGGGATCAATCTTTCTTTTGGAAGTAAAAATTCGGTAGTGGAACATTGTAGTTTCCGCAACAACGGCGACGACGACATGGCTTCGTGGTCGCGCGGCCGGGAAATGTGCGAAAACATTACGTATCAATACAGTACATCTGAAAATAATTGGCGTGCATCGAGTGTAGGTTTTTTCGGAGGTAAGAGACACAAAGCCCTGAATCTTGTGATTATCGACCCGATGGAAGCGGCGTTACGTGTAACAACCGACTTTCCGGGCAGGGAGTTCAGCGCCGACGGGTTTATCCTTTATGACGGTATTTCGGTTTACCGGGCTGGGGGACAAAAAGGACCGCTGGGATTTTACGGAGATATCATTAATGGGGGCGAATCGGGCGCTATTCATATAACAAGTTACCGGCAATATGATCTCCGGAATATCAGGTTTTCAAATATCGATCTCTACGACTCGAAGTGTGACGCCATTTTTATTGACTCCAGGAATTACAAGATGATAGAAAATCTTTATCTGGAAAACATTCATATTGATGGAACAGGACGATATGGTATTTCATTCCACGATGCTGTGGGTGAAGTATTTTATTGCAATCTGAAATTCAAAAACATCGTGGCGAACAGTAATTTCAGTCCTATTCCCCGTTGGTTTAAATTCACTCCAATAGATCATTGTCCGACCAAATAGATCAAATACCGACCTCACAAGGAAATAGGACACATGACGTCAGATAGATCCTTCCTCTATCTGTCCGATAATTTGCTCAATCGTTCTATCCTCACCTTGCGAAGGGTCGTATCGTGATTTTAGATTTGATCCGAAGATTTTGGCCACTGCCTGCCAGAAAAACGCAGAAAACGATCCCCGGAAGTCTTTCAGGATCTCATAGGTAGTATTACCTGTCTCCCTGTCAACCAAACGCAGCAATATCCTGCCCTGGGTGATGGTCAATTTACGCAATTCGCCTTCATATTCGGACATTAATTCATCTTCCACCTTTTGGCTGTATGCCTTTCGTTCTTTAGTCGTTTCGAGTGTCAGGTAATGTTCATTGAGTTCGTGCAATTTTTCTCCTGCCGTTCTGGCGTAGGGATATACCTTTTTGACATTGTATACCAGTTTCCAATATTTACGTTCGTCAGCTTTGCTTTTGAATTTGCGGGGCGCGCGTACCACCAATTCACGCAACCGGGCATAATACACCGTATCACCATTCTCTACTTTATAAGAAACTATGGTTCCCTCCTTCTCCATCGACACCTGTGCCCATGAAGACTCCGTACACATAAGGACAAAAACAATGAAACCGACAAAAAAACGCATCAAATATTAACTGCTTATCTCAAGAACCTTCAATTATCGTTCCAAATATGTATACGTAAAACCGGTGTAAAATTTACATTAGGAATGCGCCCAAAATAAAATTCCCATTTCCAATTATTTCATGTTATCTTTGTTCAGCAACTTAACCAATGAAATTCCAGACATGAAAAACTTTTATTCGTTAGAGATTGAATCTCAGATGCGTCATTTTTTTGAAG
>JAVBNI010000063.1:0-32202 GCA_031551645.1 Bacteroidales bacterium
CTTCAAAAAAATGACGCATCTGAGATTCAATCTCTAACGAATAAAAGTTTTTCATGTCTGGAATTTCATTGGTTAAGTTGCTGAACAAAGATAACATGAAATAATTGGAAATGGGAATTTTATTTTGGGCGCATTCCTAACTATGGTTTAGTCATTTTAATGTATCAGCTCAGGAAAAAATCAAATTCGGGGAGATTCCTGTCGAAGATTTGTCTATGGCGGTCTATCCAGAAGATACTGCTGCTGTGGCCGTGGTTTTATACGAGAATTGTGAAGTAAAATACGATGTGTCGGATGGCGATTTCATTGTTCGTACAAGTCACACCGCCCGCATTAAAATATTAAAATCTGCCGGATTGAACAGAGCTGATATCTCCATCCCTTTTTATACGGGAAACAGCCGTGCCCAAAGCGAAAAAATTTCCGGTATCAGCGGATATGCTTACAATCTGGTCAACGGTAAAACAGAACGGACTAAGTTAGCAAAAGAACATATCTTCGAAGAGAAATCTACCGAAAACTGGCGCCGAATGAAAATAGCCATTCCAAATGTCAAGGTCGGGTCGGTGTTTGAGATGAAATACGAAAAAGCTTCGCCATATTACAGCATCCTGGATGATTTTGCGTTCCAAAGTTCCATTCCGGTAAAATATTGCTGTTACCAGGTGACTATTCCCGAATATTTCAAATTCCGTAAACGGACATCGGGTTACGAACCACTGGATTATTGGGAGAAAGAGATCAATCTGAGGTTTTTGTTCGGTTCCGGTAAATCTTTGACGTGTAACGGAAAGGAGATGACTTTTGTAGCCGTCAACCTGCCAGCCATGAAAGGCGACAGTTACGTTTGGAACAAAAACGATTATATTTCCCGTGTGACTTTCGACTTGATGAATGTGAATGTTCCGGGCGTATATTACAAAGACTTTTCTGTTTCCTGGCAGGAAATCGACAAGCGACTGATGGAGGATGAAAACTTCGGCAAACAATTGCGGGTTTCCAATTTGATGAAGGATGAACTGGCGGCTGTGCTGAAAGATGATATGACAGCAGAAGGGAAAGTGGTCGCAGTATTGGATCTGGTGAAAGCAAAAATGCAATGGAATGAAGATGATGCCCTGTATGTCGATAATCTGAAAAAGGCTGTCAAGGAAGGTAAAGGTTCCAGCGCCGAGATGAACGCTGCCCTGATCTGTCTGTTGCGCGATGCCGGATTTGATGCTTACCCGGTGGTAATGAGTTTGCGAAGCCATGGCCGCATTTTCTCGACTTTCCCGACACTCAAATCATTGAACTATTTCATCACAGGTGTGAATATCAATGGAAAACCAATTTATATGGATGCTTCGCATAAATACGGTACGGTAAATGTAATTCCTGACGATTGTATGGTAGAGGAAGCTCGTTGTATTTTTAAGGAAAGACCAGGACAATGGGTCGATTTACATGAACTGGGCCGCAATAGTTATATGACCAGTATCATTGCTTCGTTCAACGAGGATGGCAAATTGGCAGGTAATGTTCAAAAGATCATGAATGGAGTGCCCTGCATGACTTATTGCCGCAAAGTGGATAAACAAAAAAGCATAGATGAAACCAGGGAGGAAATGGAGAATGACTTGAATGTGGCTATTTCCGACCTCGAGCAAGGAAAACCACAGGATGTGGCAGTAATGGAAAAATTCTCTTTCGTCAACAACGAAACCACTACGGATGACGAATACATCTATATCAATTCACTGATATTTCCCTATGTAACTGACAATCCATTCAAAGCAGAAACCCGGAAATTACCCATCGAATATTCTTATCCTTATGACCATGTCACTTCAATTACACTAATAATTCCCGAGGGCTATACGATTGAAGAAATCCCTACACCAGAAAGGATTACCCTGGGTGACAAGCAGATCACTTATTTATATCAGGTGCAAAAAGCAGAAAAAAATGTACAGATCATACAACGAATTTCTATCAGGCAAACACTTTATCCGGTAACGGATTATCAGCACGTACGAGACTTTTGGGCGCATGTGGTCAACAAGAATAATGCACAATTGGTGTTGAAACGTCTATGATGTGTGGTTTGCCGGATTTATCTTAGAAAACATTAAATATTGGTTATGAAAAAAATATTATTTCTGTTTCTATGTCCATTGCTGCCAATAACCGCACAGGAAACTCCTGTAAGCGCTATTAGCGATTCTTTGACGAAAAACGCTGATGCTGTGGTACGTTATTACGAAAGCGACTTTGTGCAGACAGACATGAACAACGCTACCCATAAGATAACTAAAGTAGTTTCTGTATTGAATGAAGACGGAAAAGAACATGGCATGATAGTCGTTTATCTGGATAAGTTCAGGGATTTGAAAAGTTTTTCGGGAATTGTAACAGATGCGTCGGGAAAAGTCATCAAAAAGATTGCTAAAAAAGATCTTACGACCATTGCCTATTCGTCGCATATTGCTTCAGACGACAAATATTCTTATTACGATTACCAGCCGTCCGGGTATCCATTCACCGTGCGATATGAATATGAAGTCAAGATTTCAGATGGTTTGCCTTATTATCCAAAATTTATACCGGTTGCAAGTTATGATGTGTCAGTCGAGCAGGCCATATACCGGATACAGGTTCCGGCAAATATGAATATTCGTTACAAAGCCGAGCGAATGCCTGACGAAAAGCCTTTGGAAAGAAAGGTGGGAGAGCGAATGACACACCAATGGGTTGTGAGTAATATCAAAGCTATCAGATCGGAGCCTTATTCTCCTGGCTTATCGAATATTGTACCCATAGTTCATGTGGCGCCAAATGATTTTTGTATGGAAGGTCAATGTGGTAATATGTCCGACTGGAACCAGTTGGGAAAATGGCTTGGCCAACTGCAGACTAATCGCAGCAAAGTATCGCCGCAATTGAAGGAAAAATTATTGGCACTTACAGTCGATGCAGCCAATGATAAAGAAAAGGTTCAACGTGTATATAAATACCTGCAATCTACTACACGTTATGTGAGTATACAATTAGGAATCGGCGGTTATCAGCCGATACAAGCTATTGATGTCGAAAAAAACGGGTTCGGAGACTGCAAGGCATTATCAAACTACATGCAAAGCATGCTGGAAGCTATCGGGATATCATCCATTTATACGACAATCAGCCTCGATGAGGCGAATCTGTACGCCGATTTTGCCAGTTTGGGGCAAATGAACCATGCGATCCTTGCCGTGCCAATGCCTGCTGATACCCTATGGCTTGAATGTACCAGCCAGACTTTACCCTTCAACTACATTCACACCGATATTGCCGGCCACCAATGCTTACTGATAAAACCCGAAGGTGGTAAAATTTGCCGGGTGAAAAAACAACCTGATATTGATGATGGCAAAACGCGAATGATCACTATAAGTATTGATGAAACAGGGCGCGGAAAAGCACAAGTCAGAACCGGCTATAGGATGGATGCATATGAAAATATGCAAAGTTTTGTACACAGCATGAGCCGGGAAGAGCAAATTAACTCGCTGACACGTGATTTACAAGTGCCTAAAGCTAAAATAAACGGATTGGAAATCCGATCGAATGACAGTGAAGATCCTGATTTACAAATTGACTACATTGCTGACATTGAGCGATTTGCCAACAAATCGGGTAATCGACTTTTTGTACCCTTTTCATTGTTACAGCCAGTTATTGCTACTATGAGTTCTACCAAACGCAAACAGGAAATCGAGGTACGTGGTGGTATATTGCGGACAGATACACTTCAAATAACCATACCTGCAGGATATGTTTCTGAAACAATACCCAAGCCAGTGACTTTAATCAGCTTGTTTGGAGACTATGCCATTGATACCCGCTTGGACGGAAATACACTTTTTATTGTACAGCGTGTTTTTATACGGAAAGGACGTTATCCTGCGAGTGCTGCGGAAGAGTTTAAAAACTTTTTCAAAAACATGGAAAAAGAGTGGGGAAAGAGAGCGGTTTTTAAACAGGGGTAGGTCATTATTTCAAAACAGTCAACAGCACATTTTCTATACACAACAATGCTTGCCAATACATGCTGCGATATGTACCGCTGCTTCGTTACGACATGGAGCAAAGCTGGGCCAGTCGTTGACATCGATCAGGCAGATGGACCCGTCGGGTTGAATAATGGCATCACCACCGTATATATCAATTCCCAATGTTTCGGCTGCGGCGAGGCTATCCTCTTTTAACCGGAGGGCATCGAAAGGTAAATGTTTGATATCCCCGTTAATCGACTCTGTGCCGAATTTACTGTGCATAGCTTCCGAAGGATAAAACCAATAGAAGAATCCTGTACCTCTTACTCCGTAGAATTTTACCAGGTCGCCGGAAATGTGTTTGCATAAGACTACCATATCAATGCCCCTCAGTGCATATTCCCTGATCATTTCATAGCCTTCTTCGGCATGACGAACAAATGTGACATCTTCTTTATGGATAGCATGGAAGTCGCCGCGTTTGATCCAGATATTCCTGCCGCCCAGTTCATCCAATGCATTACCGGGTCGCGACGTGTCGACTATAACGGATTGAGGATAGGGTATACCGGCTCCGAGCAGTAGCCGTGTCATGTTTGCACGATAACAGTTTTCGATGCCAAATCCCGAATTGATGACAACCACTCCGTTGCGTTCCAGACCCTGAAGCAAAGCAACGGTCGTTTTATCGCGCGCCATGGTAAAAATCAAGCGTTCTTCGACACCGTTGTGAAGAAATTCTTCTTCGGTATATTCTTTCACCTGATGTCCGGCTTCGATAAGGCACTGTGCTGTTTGTCTAAAGATCGCATTATCGTTACCCACGTGATTGGGCGAAAATAGATTGCTCCGCTTTATTCCGGCAATAGTCATTTATGGTTCAAGATTTCAGGTTAACTGGTGTGGTTTGTTTTTAGATAGGATTCAACAACAGGTCGGGCAAATTTACAGTTTGTGGGTCGTATTAATAATTTTCAATGATCCTGATTGATTAGCTTTTCTGCCTGAGCAATATCGGCAACATGATCGATATCTACGATCTTTGAAAACGGATAAGCCTGGAGTTTCATCCCGTGGCGGATCAGTTGCCTTTGAAAATCGCGCATGCGCGTCATCCCGCTTTTCATGGTGGTTTCGAGTACGTCAAAAGCCTGAGCCCGCAAGCAGTAAATACCACCCGAAATATATTTGCCTTCCGGCGGACGTGTGTCACAAAAATCCGTAATAAATAGTTTTTCGTTTGTAGCAACATACAAAGGTTTTTCATCGTCGATGAAATCTGTAACAGCCATCAGACCATCAATATTAGGATTATTACGGAAAGCCTCGAGATACTTGGAAAACTCGCTTTCGCGGAACACCGTATCTACTGTTGTCAGGCAAAAGTCATTCCCCCGCAGAAATGTTTTCAACTCATACAGGCTGTACATGGAACCGGGCGTTGACTTGACAACCATCTGGAGTGGCACCTTTAGCCACATATTATGCAGATGTCGTATTGTCTGACGGTTTTCACTGTTGACAATCACATTTACTGTTGTTGCCTCGTTACGGATAAAAATATTTATCAACCGCTCGATCAATGGAACGTCACCAATCGGAACCAGTGGCTTTGGAACAGTAACTCCTTCTGCCGCTAATCGTGAACCTTCACCTGCTGCTATGATTGCAAAATTCATTTTTACAGATTAGCCAATTTAATATCCCATCGGCATTTTTACTTTGACAAAAGTACCACCTCCGTTGCTAAAAAACAAACCGTAGCCTGAACCGCACACCCCATTCGGGAACATCGGGATGGTCGAGATAATTCATACGTTTGATCAGGTCGATCCGCAGGAATTTGAATATATTGTCGATTGCCACACTTGCTTCCATATACGGCCGTTTACCCAGAGCATACATCGTGGGTATGCCATCTTCATTAACCGGGAAACGCAACAATTCGGGATCGTTTTCGGGTAAATTTTTGTCGTCCACGCTACCCCACAAAGATTTGAACGTGATGAATTCGCGCCACTTTAACTTCTTGATGAGCGGTAGGCGGTTGAAAATCCATCCGTTGAAACAATATGACAAATTGAGCGAAGCATACTGGTCACTCACAAATTCCATGTAATTCATCATGTTGAATGCCTCGTCCTGATATGCATAGTTTTGGTTGGCCTGGTGGATGACCAAAAGCGGGAACGGAACCGCACCCCATATTTTTCCGGCTTTAAGCCACATGTCAGCAAATCCGAGACTGGAAAACCAACTCCGTTTATCGATACCCACTTCCAAACGATGGAAGTCATAATCGCTACCCCAAACGCCTTTCATCCCGTAGGAATAGTTGGCCGTAAAAACAGGATTGGTGTGGTTGAGCGGAAAACGGTTGCGTTGCACCTGGTAGAACCTTTCGTTGGGAGCAAACCGGAGTTTCAATCCAAATTGTGAGGTTGTGACATCGTGTACTTCGCCATAAGCATTTTCAAATTTCAAGTCACCTGCAGGCATTTCCTCCCTGCGCGTAAAAGAAGGCTGAAACGAAAATCCGGTAATATATTCCTTGTCATATTTCGTAGTGAATGTACGATGATACACCATTTGCTGGGCATGGCCACGATGGAATGAAAGCAAAAGCCGGTCGGCGCTGCCGAACAGGAAAAACTGCCCGGGGGTTTCAATATTATCTTCGTATGTCATAGTCAGCAAATTCATCGGGTATTCCCAGGGATGTAGCTTCCGTTCATTAAACGAATACATGGTCGATAGCTGGTATTTGAATTTTTCATCCTGGAAGCCATACGCTATATATCCTTCGAAAAATAAATGTTTGTTGAATCGCGCATTGGTTTTTCCTCCCAAACGCAAACGCCCGCCTTCCACCTCATTGAAACTGAAGAGTGTTCCCATTGGACCAATATCGAATTTACCGGCATCCATATAACCTGAAAAGACGATCCCGGCAAGGTTGAGTACTCGATTGAACCATTTATCGCTCTTCATGTCTACAATCATGTCATAGACTCCTTGTTCCGACCGGGCAAGTGGCATTGTCCGTTTTTCCGTCCAATATTGTTCGGCGCGCATGTCAAATCCCGGTATTTTATCAACTTTATTGACTCCCAGAAAGGTGCTTTCAGGGATACGATGGTCGAAACGATAATTAGTATAGATGTTGGAACGCTTTCCGAGCATCATGCTTTTATTTTTCGTAAGACTGAAGTCGATCGTTGCTTCGTCCAGCATCAGACACCATGTACTGTCGACAAGTGTGTATTCCTGTATCAACGAAAAGTCGTTGACAAAGTTCACATTGGCATTTTGGGTAAAAGCCAGTTCGGCACGCTTCAACGCATAAGTGCTGTCGTTGGTCAGGTACAGGTTACCGCGAAATCCAAAATCCTGTGCATTACGTGGATATACCGACACATTGATACACGACACTCCACTTACTGCCACTGTGTCGAGGATATGGAAACGATAAAAATTGGGAGCTAAAGGAGACAATGGGCTCATGTATTCGTTCTCCAGTACCATGATTTTATTGTCGTAGATATTCGATTTACCTACCATGCCATCCATGAATACACTAACAGTTTCCTGTTCGATGAAGTCATGGAAATTGGCCATTTTCGAAGCGATCAGAAATTCTTTTTCGGATTTTGGCGACTGGCGGAAATAATGTTCCGAGATGTTTTCGCGAAGGAAAACAGGTAGGGAAAGACGTCCACTTTGTTTCGAGGTATCAATATAGTTAGCCAGAAATGGGAAGTTCCGGAATAATGCACCGTTTTTGATGCTATCATTCAATTCATTGAGTGACAATAGAATTTTTTCATATCGTTGATATTCATAAGTATGATGCGACTCGATACGATTCCTGTCTTTGTTGGCGATGGCCTTGCGGATTAGTTCCACTGCGGGATTTCCACGGTTACGGTAACGCGTTCGTTGCCCGGTTACCACAACCCCTTCCAATTCAGTAGCACGAGGCACCAGCTTGACATTCAACACCCCATTTTTGGGGTCAGTCATTTTCATTGTTATCGATTCATACCCCACGTATGAGAACATGATGCCTTCGCCTTTGGCATTGAGATCCAGGACATATTTTCCATCATCGTCTGTTATCACGCCGATACCAAGATTTGCAGGAAGCAACGATACATTAGCATACGGCAGGGGCTCACCTGTCGATGCATCGGTTATCACGCCCCTAATACGAGTAACCTGTTGCGCAGAAAGATAACCTGTTGCGCAGATAAAAACTATGTTCCAAATAAAAATTTGTAAATACTGTTTCGTTGACATACCCACGTTATAGTGCAACCTGCTTTGAACAGGCATCTGAAATAGTGTCATTCACTGACAATTCAGCATGTTTCATGGATAATGAATCAGAACGAATGGGCATTACCCATCCAAAAACATAAATTTTCCTTTTCATTTCCAATGAATTTTATTTTTGACAAAATTAATGAATTCACAATAAACCACCGAGTCCAAACATCAGTTTTGATAAATACGTTCTTTCACAGGTAACCCGGTCGCCATACTACAACCCGACACATCAACATATTCCACCTGCATGGAGTTGCTGGCCTGCGTTTTCACATATATTTTCTGGAGAACAGCCGGTTGAAGATCGATCTCCGTCTTACAAAAATAGCCCGTCTTGGTATCTTGTTCGATGGTAATCTTTCTTTTTTTCAAGGCATTGATCTCGATGGTAATGATTCCGTTATTTTTATCCACAATCGCATATCCGAAAGCCATTTTTCGCTGGACGTAGCTCAGCGTATTACGTTGTCCCGGATGTTCCTCGCGATTGATCCAGTAAACGGCTACAGGTTCCTTATCGTCCGGATTGCCGGTCAGGCCAGGATTAAGATCATAACATACGATATTTTTATTCTTACTCCTTTCGATATGAAACAACCGTGTACTGGTGGGATACAAATCGTCTACACTCTTTTCCTGTGCATAGCTGGAAAACAAGCATATACCCGACAAAAAAATGCCCAGACAAATCGTATTAACCTTTTTTACCATGATTGGTTGAGAATGATGATCCTTCATCAAACTTCATACCAAACGGTATCCAAATTCGGGCAGGTTTTGTTGTTAAGGATATATTTATGAAAAATAGATCAAAAATTCCTGCGTTTTATCCAAAAATTTTAAATTTTTCACATCGAAATCGTATTAATTCACTAACTTCGAATCTTGAATCCAATTTCTGTTTGCCATGAAAATGAACTATTTAAAATATATTGGTTTTTTTCCTGCTTTGGTTGCATGTGGAACCCACCCGGATAAGACGCAGGAAAGCCGTTCGTTGGAGCTTCCCAAGCTTCCTGATGCAGGAAAGCCGCGTAATGTAGTGTTTATCCTAAGCGATGATCACCGTTATGACTTTATGGGCTTTACGGGACGCATCCCATGGCTGCAAACGCCCAATATGGACCGTCTTGCACATGAAGGAGCATATTTGCGCAATGCATTTGTAACCACTTCGTTGTCATCGCCCAGCAGGGCATCCATTCTCACCGGGATGTTTTCACATCAGCATACAGTGGTCGACAATGCAGCGCCTGTGCCCGAAGGACTGGTGTTTTTCCCACAATACCTGCAAAAGGCAGGCTATAAGACTGCTTTTTTCGGAAAATGGCACATGGGACATGATACGGACGAGCCACGTCCCGGATTTGATCATTGGGAAAGCTTTCGCGGACAAGGTGAATACTATAACCCGAAACTCAATATCAACGGTAAGCAGGTTGCATATACAGATAGTACCTATATTACAGACTTACTTACGGAACACGCTGTCGAGTGGATGAAACAACAAAAAGACGGACAGCCATTCTTTGTGTATCTTTCGCACAAGGCAGTTCACGACAACTTTTCCCCGGCCAAACGTCATGCCGGATGTTATGCCAACGAGAAAATCCCTATACCTCCCTCGTTCAATACGCCTAAATACGGTATTCATGGTTTGCCATCTATCGACCCCAAAACCGGAAAGCCTGCAAAGGACGCCGCTTATTACGGCGAGGAAATGCAACCCGATTGGGTGAAAGCCCAACGTGAGAGTTGGCATGGCGTGGACTACGCCTATCATGGTCGTCAACCATGGGAAACCAACGTTATCCGGTATTGTGAAACTTTGCGGGGATTGGATGAAAGTATTGGCGCGGTGTTGGCTTATCTCGAAGAAGCCGGGTTGGACGAATCGACTTTGGTCATCTACATGGGTGATAACGGATTTGCCTGGGGTGAACACGGATTGATTGACAAACGCCAGTTTTACGAGGAATCGGTACGTGTTCCCATGTTGGCACGTTGTCCGGCGATATGCAAAGGTGGAACGGTGGTAGAAAAGATGGTGCAAAATATTGATATTGCCCCGACTATTCTTGAAATGGCCGGGTTACAGAAACCGGAGCACATGGGCGGCGCGTCGTTTGCCCCTCTGATGGAAGGGAAACAGGTGGACTGGCGCGATCGTATTTTCTACGAATATTACTGGGAATATGAGTTCCCGCAGACGCCTACCATGCACGGCGTGCGTACCGACCGTTACAAATTGATCCGTTATCATGGCATCTGGGATACCAATGAGTTTTTTGATCTCCAGAATGATCCATACGAAACAAAAAATCTGATTGCTGCTCCCGAACATCAGGAAACAATCAAAAAGTTGACGGCAGAGGTGTATGATTGGCTGGAATCGACCGATGGCATGTCCATCCCATTGAAACGGACGGTGAGATTACATAATGATCATCGGAATCAAGGAGTTTATTAGTGAAGAGCAAAGAGAGAAGAATGAAAAATCTTCGTTTTAATTTTTCTTGACATAAGATATGAACGAAAAGGTTTTTGACAAACTGCGGGTTTTAGCCGATTCTGCCAAGTACGACGTATCCTGTTCGTCGAGTGGAAGCGGCCGGGCCAGAGCCAAAGGTGGATTGGGTAATGCCGCTCCGCCCGGTTGTTGTCATACTTTTACGGAAGACGGGCGGTGTGTGTCATTGCTGAAAGTCCTGCTCACCAATGTCTGTATCTACGATTGCGCTTACTGTATCAACCGTCGCAGTAACGACATACCTCGCGCCACATTGAAAGTAACAGAGCTGGTGGACCTTACCCTCAATTTTTACCGGCGCAATTACATCGAAGGATTATTCCTCAGTTCAGGGGTTATCCGTAATGCTGACTATACCATGGAAGCCTTGTTGCGAGTGGCTAAGGCTTTACGTGTGGAACACCGTTTCGGCGGGTACATCCACCTGAAGGCTATCCCCGGGGCAAGCCAGGAATTGGTACACGAAGCCGGGCTGTATGCCGACCGCATGAGCGTCAACATCGAAATACCGTCGGAAAACAACTTGGCACTGCTGGCACCCGAAAAAAACTTCACCGGTGTTTTACAGCCGATGAACCAGTTGAAGGTGTCGATAGAAGAATACAAGGAAGCCAGGAAAAAAATAAGGAAAACTCCGCTATTTGTCCCGGCAGGGCAGAGCACTCAGTTAATTGTAGGCGCAAGTCCCGATAATGACAGACAGATATTGACGCTTGCTTCGGGCCTCTATAATCACCAGAAATTGAAACGGGTGTATTATTCCGGTTTCATTCCGGTAAATGCATATGACCAGCGGTTACCTGTGCTTAAAAAGGCGCCCCTGCTTCGCGAACACCGTCTCTATCAGGCCGACTGGTTGATGCGGTTCTACGAATTCAAATGTGATGAGATTGTCAACGACGAGCATCCGCACCTCGATAACGATATTGATCCCAAATTAGCTTATGCTTTGCGTCATCCGTACCTTTTCCCGGTCGATCTGAACACAGCCGATTATGAAATGATTTTACGGGTTCCAGGAATTGGGGTACATTCGGCAAAGCTAATCGTATATAACCGCCGTTTCGGACACATCACCCTGGAACATCTCAAACGGATGCGTGTAGCACTAAATCGCGCCAAATATTTTATCACCACGAAGGAATTACCTTCACAGCTTGGCGGGTTATCACCTTCGTTGATCCGGCGCAAGTTGCAATCGCCGGTTGGAGTCCAGGAACAATACGTACAGTTGAGTCTGTTCTAACTATCTCCCTTTACGAATAGCGTCGAAATTGTATCCAAGGACCAATTCGATTGTTCCGGCAGTGTAGTTGCGTATCTTGGCAAACGTATAATCATAAGCGATACTGATATGGATCCTTCGTTCGTGAATGTATCCCAGAAGTATCGTGATATCGTCGAAAGATTCGAAAGTATTGCGGAAATTGATACCTCCCCAGAATTGTTGTTTGTAGATAGCCCGAGTGGTAATATCCATCTGGAAGGGAAGCGATACAACTTTCCGGGCCAATAATGTAGGTTCAATGGTCCACTGGTTGTTAATCACGAACCGGTAACCACCATAGCCGTAGAAATGGGTTTTCAGACGGTTACGCTTGCTGTTCTCGCCTTTTACAAATTTGATGTTGTTGTTGAACAATTGTTGGGCAGAAAGTCCCACATACCAATCGTAATGATAGACATAGACACCTGCCCCGGCATCGGGTTGGAAACTGGACATAACTGTGTTTGGAGCATAAGGATCTTCATACGAATCGTAAAATTCGAATTGTGTTCCGTCGGCACGATATTGTATCAACCCGAGGTCCAGTCCGAATGACACACGGATATCCAAGTTGATGGCAAAATTGGTGGCAAATGCGCCATTCATTTTGAACGTGCTGGTAGGTCCGGTAGCGTCATAACTGACATTACCCCCGTAACCGACGTTGCGCTTTTTGTGCGGTCCATAGGCGCTCAACTGGTTAGTGATGGGCGCATCTTCAAATCCCATCCATTGGAATCGATTGTCCATACGGAGCTTAAAACCCTTGTCGGTACCGGCAACAGCCGGGTTGAACAGAAACGGGTTTTCTACAAAAAGAGATGAAATAGGGATTTGTTGGGCTGAAACTTTCCAGCCCAACAAAATGTATCCGCTAATCAACAAGAACAAAAATCTCTTCATCTTTATTGTTTTTCGTTTTTAAACGATATTGCAAGCTATCAAAATTATCGTACGATGGTGACCGACCCGGTGAACGTATGTGTTTCGCTCGACCCTGTCGTCGATTTCGGCACTAATTTCACCACATAATAATAAGTACCGATGGGCAGGTCGTTGCCATTGCGGCGTCCGTCAAATACCACACTGCTGTTGTTGTATCCCTTACCTTCATACACCTGGAATCCGCCACGGTTGAATACAGCGACCTGGATATCGTAATAATCCATGTACTGTTCGATGTTGCGGAACATCCATGTGTCGTGTACACCGTCATCATTGGGTGTGAAGGCGTTCGGGATGAAGAAGTCCATCGCACGGCTGACATAGATCGAATCACTTACCTTACAACCTATCTCATTGGTAATGGTGAGTTTGAGCGTATATGGGCTTCCCTGTTCAGGCGAACTGATTTCGACAGGACTTATGGTCTGACCGTAATCGTGATAGCCATAATCGGGTTTTGCTGTCCATATCACGCTTCCGGGTTGGTAATCACCAGCGACATCTGTTTTCAGGACATATATCTCATCTTTCGGGATGAAGATAGTGTCGGCAGCCATAGTAATGGTCGGAACCGCATAAGTGGATACGACTATTGTTGCCGTGTCGCGACAATATACTTTTGCAGATTCGACATACAGCTGGGCTGCCAATTGTATCTTACCGGTAACGGCTCCGATTGATTTTACCGGGGTTGCGGCATCGAATGTTTCGGGAACGGCATCGGGCAGAAGCCATACAGCGGTTGTATTATCCATATTGCTGCTGGAAAGCAATCCCTTCACTTCGAAAATGGTTCCGGGGCAGATAGCTGCCGGATTGACATTGCCAATAATTTCAAGTTTGGGAAGCACTTCGTTAGCTGCTTTCACGGTGTAAGTGTTTTTTGCAGAACAATTACCTGCAGCATTAACAATGGTAACCGGATAGTCACCGGCATCCAGTTCGTAACGGGCATTACCTGTTACTCCGTCTGCCCACAGATAAGTGTATGTATCAGGCTGCGTATTGGCTGTAAGGACAATTGTTCCTTTTCCGTCTTTGTTACAAGTCACATCGTGAATATTTGCCGTGACGGCTATCGGTTGCGGTGCGCTTACCACGAAGATCATCGGGAGGCTATTGCATCCGCCGCTGACATTTTCGTTGGCATCTTTTACGATAAAGGTGTGGCTGCCTTCACTTACATTCATGAATTGAGGTGAATTCTGGAATGGGCCGCCATCCATCGAATAGGTATAGGGCTGTGTACCATCCTTAGCTACTACGGTCAGGTTGACCTCGAATTCGCATTGATCCGAAATGGGTATCAGTTCCTCGTTAATTTTTTCAATGGCAGGCTGTTCGTTGATAACAACTTCGGCATCGGCCAAACAGCCATCATTTTTATCCTTAACCCAGATTTCGTAGACTCCCGGCCCAGCACTTTGGGTATAACTGGTTTGGCTTGTTTCGGCTACCAGAACGCCATTGAAATAGTATTCAAAAGTTCCGGAAGCCGGTTTGGTAATGGTTATCAGGATGGAAGCCGCTCCCGTGGTATTTCCCGGATCACACGGGTCAACGTGTGAAGTTGTGATTTCAACTGAAACCGGAGCATTGATGTTTACATTCAAAGTATCCTTACATCCGGTTCCATTGTCGACCACTGCAATACGATACAAACCTCCCGTAACATCCGACAGGATAAGTCCGTTCAATGCCGGAGCTCTGGCATAATCGGGATAACCGCCTTCTTCTTGCGGAACGACGCTTGTTGTATAGTTACCCGATCCACCGTCGATCGTTATACTTACCGTACCATAATTGCCTTTACAACTGATCGGAGTGGTTTCGGTATAGCTGATACTCATGCGTGGTGCATTGGGTACGGTTATCGTACGTATTTCGGACATACATTGATCTTTTTGCCGGACTATAACCTGGTAATCGCCGCCACGGAGACCACTGATCGTAGCCTTGTCAGAAGTCGACGGGGTGAATTTTTGGAAATCACCATTGTTCATCACGCTATACCAGTATTCGTATGGTACACCTTTTTTGTCAGGCATTTGAATATTGATAGCGCCTGTAGCATCGCCATAACATCCGGTAACAGGATCAGCCGTTATGGTAGGATCAACAATGATTTCGTCCTCAATGGTAAAGATTTGGGAATATTCACATCTACCGTAATAAATGGTAATCTCGTATTCTCCTGCAATCAACCCGTGGGTGTTTTCCTCAAGGCTTTCACCGATAAAGACATAAGCCACACCTCCACTGGCTGTCACTGTTCTTTCATCATAACCATTGATGGTGTACTTGTATGATGTATTGGACGGATCGCCTTTGATGGTGAATTCAATGTATCCGTCTTTCTTACCCAAACAGGTATTGTTGCTTACCCCTGCGTCGATCAGCTCAACCGTGTTGGTGTTGGTGATCTCTTTCACCAAGTCCTCGGTATAGCAAGCCTGAGGGTTCTTGTCATCATAAGCCGATATCGTATAGGTACCATTGGCCAGATTCTTGAACACAACTGGTGTTGCAATATTGGTCATCGTGATTTTGTCTACCCTGTTGGCCGGTATGGTGGCTTCACCTTGATACAATTCGTATGTGATCGAACCGGGAGTACTGTTGACACTCCTTGCTAATATGGTGATGGAAGCGCTCCGGTCATTGGGACACTCATTCAAAACAATGGTGGGTTCGTCGAATTCCAGACCGGCAGTGTAAGGTATGTCTACCGTTGTTTCGGCTGTGCATTCATTTTCATCGATTGCCTCGATAACCGCTTTACCGCCTTTAACAATCGTTTGGGTAAACGTCCATTCATTGGTGGCAATATCACCTTGAACTCCATTGGTCAGAGTGGTGCCATTATAAGTAACGGCAGGTTGTCCGGTTCCACCGGTGACAGTAATCGTCACCTGGCCCGGTACAGGATTAGCGTCGCATTTTGCTTCAATAACAGAAGCGGTGATCAGCAATTGAGCCGGTTTGGCAATGGTCGTATCCTTGCTGGTACTACATCCGTTGCCACCTGCTGCTTCCTGTACATAAACGGTATAGGTACCGTCAGGCAGATTATTGAATACTGGTTTACTTTGCCATGCAGATTCGGATGTGTCGGGATATTTCAGCTTATATTCCAATGTATTGGAAGTACCGCTTACTCTGATATCGGTAATATTCTGATCATTTTCGTCATCATGGCATTTCACGCCAGTCACTGTAATCTTATCAATACTGATACCGTCTTCGCTGCCAATAGTAATGTATTCGGTCTTGTTTTCAGGAATTCGCAGGGAAGGACAACCAGCACCCTGGTGATCCCTCATTTCGACATAATAATCGCCTTTTTCCAAGCCGGCAATGATGTTATTGGGCCATTGTGCAAAATCAAATCCGGGAACAACGGCTCCGCTACCCTGGTAGTGTACGCTGAATTCGTAATAACCGCCTGCTCCACCCTGGGGATTGATGATCTCTATAGACCCGGACTTGGCATTCTGGCAAACAACTCCGTGAGAAACATATTTATCAACTTCCATTGCCTCAAGATTGATGATCTCTACGTAACTGGTATCACGGCACAGGGCTTTATCTTCGACGACAATAGCGTAACGGCCTTTTTTGATTTCATCGATAGGTGGACCCTCTCCTTTTATGGCATTACCCGAAGCGTCAGGAAACATCGGGACATAATCTTCCAGTCCTTCTGTTTTTTCAACATACCAATATGAAGCATAGCTAGCACCGGTACCACCGGAAATTTTCGGGATGATACTTCCAAATTGCTCTCCCGGACAGATATTTTGTCCTTGGAAATCAGCGATAAGCGGACCCTGCGGTTGCCTAATGCGTACTGTGACATTCGCTTCGCACTGGTTGGCATCAGTTACCGTAATTGTGTAATAATTGGCGTATAGCCCGGTCAGGATACGGAAATCCGAATAACTGTCAAGGTGGAATGTTTCGCTGTAGGCCGGCGACGTCTGTCCGTTCTGTCCGGCAACCTGGGGTGCTGTGACCGTTACTTGGAACGGTGCATGTCCCTGCGTTACCCGAATAGTAAGCTGGCCGTTAGCTTCGCCGAAACACCGGATATCTTTCGGTTGAGGATCAATATTGATGACATCGGGGTTGGTGATATCAACACTGACGCTGGCCGGAGGCTCACATTCATTCTTGTCGCGTATTAGGATGATGTGGTTACCCGATTTCAGATTGTCGATTTCCAACGGATCCTTCGTAGCATCGATCCAGTTACCTGTACCATCCAATTGGTATTGGTATGGTGCGGTACCGTCTGCTATGCTGATGGTTACCGAACCGGATGTTTCGTTATAACTATAGCACCCCGAAGCATTAACCTGATTAATTATCGAAGCGGTTACCGGCTTGGGTGCCTTAAGTTCAATGGGAGGAGTGGATGTAACGATACAGTTTTCTTTATCCGAACTTCTTGCCATGATGATATAAGTTCCGGCAGGACGATTTTCGAAAAGATAAGGAGTTCCTGAAACGATACCATCTATCCACGGTTCACCGTTGATGGACAATTGCAGGTTGGCAGCAGCGCTGACAATGGTAACCGAGATGGCACCTGTCCCGTTGGCACAGGTAATGGGAGTAGAAACGGTTACATTCGAGAACTGTATGCCGGCGTTACTTTGAATAATGACCACATCTGATTTAGGACAACTGTGCGTGTCGGCAAACCGCACCATGACGGTATGCGCGCCTGCTCCGACAGCCTGCAATGACTGATTGCCCCAACTGTTTCCACCATCAAAACTATATTCGAGACTACGGGTATTGTCCGAAGAAGTTGCAATTACATCAATGGTTGCTTTATCAGTGATATCATCACAATCCACAATTAATTTATCAACATCCACTCGTGATATGGTAATGATGTCCGGCGCTTTAACCGTGACCGGATTATTGATATATGGAACAGCGCATGCCGGATAATCGGGTTGCTTGTAACGTACCTGTACATTGTAAGTACCCGGGTCTACCAATAATTGATTGGTCGGTTGCCAATTGGTACCATCGGCGCTGTATTCCAGACTGCGACCGGCTTGGCTTGATTTCATCTTTACCGTCAGGGTGGCTTGTTCGCCTTCGCATTGAATATCGCCGCTCGACTGGACGCCGTCTATTTCTATGGCTGCGGGTTCGGTGATAACAATAGGCTGGCTATAGGATGTTTCGCACGAACCATTGTCATAACTTACCTTGACTTCATAAGTACCTGCACCAACGTGGAACACATGAGTACCTATCTTCGTGTCATATTCTGCTCCGTCCTTCATCAAGGTATATTTCAACAATTCGCCATTACCGTCGGCATAAACAGTGATATGGGTTTTGTCGTTGTAGCAATCCAAAACTGTTTTACCATAGTCCGTTTCCACCTTGCTGATGGTGATCGGGGTGGGAATGATTACTTCCAACGGGTCGGAAGACTGAATACAGGTTATGTCGTCTGTATAGGAGACTTCGGCCACCCAGGTTCCGGTTATCGTTACCTTGAACGTATTATTCGGATGCTGTTGCCATGCGCCGCCATTGATACGATATTGGAGGGTTTTGCCCGGATCGGACGAACTTACATTAACCGTAAGTATTGCATAATCGCCACAACCGTATGTTGCTTTGTCCGAGGTAATGGTTACTCCCTGGATGGTACTGTTGCTGAGTACCGATCCGCTTTTTTGAACCATACATGCGGCATAAGGTGCAGCGTAACGTACGTATACCGTGTAAGCGCCCACGCCAACTTCTGGCAGATTGGTCTTGTCATACCAGTTTATTTTGTCGAGACTATATTCTATTGTACGACCCGGATCGTATGTGATATCATCCAGATTGATCGCGGTGGTGGTACCATCGCAATCCAATGACGGAATGACAGGATTGATACTGTTGATAACAATCGGCTGCGGCGCTGTTATCGTAAAATCTGCTGCCGATGCTGCTGCGCAACCTGTATGTTTTGCATACCGTACGCGAGGTTTGTAGGTTCCGGCTCCCATTCCTGAGAAAGTCTTGGAACTTTGCCAGTTGGCGTTAACATCATCGCCGTCGAGCGTATATTCCCATTCGCCGTATCCAGAAGTTTGTTCGCCAGTGACATTAATGGTAATGTCGGTTTTGCTGTCGGCACAATCCAAGTCCGGGATATAATTGACGCTGGTGATTTGGAGCGCAACAGGAACAAACACCGTTACCTGCTGGCCATATGGCACTTCGCATTTTGCACCAACCTTGTAACGTACTTTGATGAGGTAACTACCGTTATTCACATCCTGGAATATTTTGTCGTCTTGCCATGTGTCGCCGTTATCAATGCTGTATTCCATGGCCTGGCTTCCACTGGCGTAAATGGTGATAACCGCACGGTCTTCGGGACAAGCCATATCCGCATGATTGGTTTTGATGCCGCTGATTTCTACCGAATTAATCTTGATTTCATCAGGTGCGGTAATCTTTATAGGATTTCCGTTGTACCATTTCACGCAAGTCTGGCCCTTGTAGCGTACTCCTATGATATAGTCACCTTTACCCAGATCCGGGAATTGGTATGTATCTTTCCATGTGACGCCATCGATTGTATACTCGAGGTCACTGCCGTTTCCGGTTGCCGATATGGTGATGGTTGCCTTATCCTCGAAACAGGTCAGGTCTCTCGAAGGTGTAACGTTCACCTGGTCAATGTTGATATCGATATTCTGGTTGATGGTCAACGACTGGCTGACAAAGCATCCGGTATTGTCGTGGTAACGCGCTGAAATCTGGTATGATTTTGCACCCAGGACAAAAGTGTATTTTCCATTGACGCTGGTCACCCAGGTTATTCCGTCGACGCTGAAGTCAATTGCCTTATTCGCTTCGCCCGTTGCGGTAACTTCCACATTGACCGATGTTTCATCACATTCCAACATAGTCTTTTCCGGATCCACTGTCAACTGGACAAGCTTCCATGCCTTGACGATAACGATCTTATCAGCTTCGGCTTCCACCATACATTTTGCGGGATTGGAAGTCCTGTAACGGACTTTAGCGGTATAAGTGCCTTCACCCACATTAGTGAAAATATAGGTATCCGAACCATCAGCATTACTGAACCAGTTGTTTCCGTCCAAACTGAATTCCAGATCCCTGTTGCCCGAAGCAACAACAGTCAGGTTGGTAGTGGCGTCGGCACACTTCAGTTCCGTTTCATCGGCGCTGACACTCAATATCTCTATCTTCGCCGGTTTTGCGAGCGTAATGGGCTGAGTCCATTCCTTATAACAAGCGCTGTAATCAGCATCCTGATAAGCTACCCGCACGGTATAAGTTCCATCTTCCACATCTGGGAACGTACCGCTATTGTTGGTATAGGTTGTTCCACCGCCAACCGGTGTGAGCGTGTACGTCATGATATCGCTTTGGTCATTGGTAGCCACTACCGTAACAGAGGATTTTCCGTCGTAACATGCCGCTTCGTTCTCGGTCACCGAAAGGATGGTTACAGGTTGGGGTTGCGATACAGTTACCATGTTCGACGCTTGTTCGCAAGACGGGTCGTTTTTGTCGTGGACCAGTACGGAATATGTTCCGCCAAATACATCTAAATTTTCGAATTCTGCTTTGGTCATCCAACCGCTGCCGCCGTTCAGGTTGTATTCATAATCGTCGGACGGAGGATCAACAGTTACTGTCAATTTAGTCGACGTTTCGTCGCAATTCAACTTACCGTCCACTGCTGCAAGGGTTACAATTGTTATCGGACTGTTGCTTTGAAGGATAACCGGATCGGGATAACATGTCTGGCAACCCGGATTATTTTTATAGCGGACACATGCCGTGTAGGTCCCCACGCCCATTCCTTCGAATACTCCGTTGTCGCTGGTCCATGTCTGCGAACCGTTGGAGATGACATATTCCATATTTGCACCGCCTGTGGCTATAACAGTCAAGGTAGTCGTTGATCCGTCGCCGAAACATTCGAGTTTACCGGTAGTTCCCGGAGTGAAACTGGTCACCTTTATTTCTGCGGGTGCGCTGACCGTAATAGCAGGTCCTGTAACCTGGCAGCCGTTCGGCCCCTGGTAGCGTACAACCACCTGATAACTTGCTGCTCTTGCTTTTACGCCTACAAAAACAGGATTATTCGTTTGCCAGCTACCGTCAACACCGCCTTCTATGCTGTATTCCAATGTGTAGCCATTTTCACCGACGGCATCAATATGAATTTCGGTAGTTTCGTCAAAACAATCCAACGGATTTTTCAGCGCATAGGCATCTTTGATATCAATAGCGGCCGGTGCAGTGATTTTGAACGTTTCACCTTCGACTTGGCAAGCCGGGTCAGGTGATTTGTACCGGGCAATTATCGTATAAGTACCTGCCGGCACATTGTTTATCATACTTCCTGCAGGGTACCAGTTTGTACCATTGTCAATACTATATTCAATGGTTCTGCCGGCCTGACCGGAGGCATTGACTGTTACTGTAGTATATTCATCAGCGCAATTAAGCGGGTTTTGCCCTATAACCGGGCTTTCCGGCACAATAGCCTTAGGTGCGGTAATCGTTTTGATACCCCATTCCTGCGCACAAGTACCACCTTGGTAACGTACCGATATGGGATAATTACCCGCGGGAAGATTGTCGAAACGGTTGGTTGTCTCAAATCCATTGCCGATACTGTATTCAAGAGCGCCGTCAGGTCCCGAAGCGGTAATCACAATAGAGACTTCACTATCGGAACAATCCATGTCACCAATTACTTCAACATCTGAGATGATGATATTAATGTTTTTCGTAATTACGACCGGATCGGGATAAGTTTCCGGACAATGAGGTTCATCGGCGTATTGTACGCTTGCAATATAGCTACCTGCCGGCAAGGTGAACACGTTGGATGCCACCCAGGTGCCTTCCATGTTGTAACGCAAGTCGCTGGGATTGCCTTCTCCTGTTGCCGTAATGGTCACCGTGGTGGATGTTTCGTTACATTCTAGCACTGCCTTGTAATCGACGTTGTCGATGGTGATTGCTGCTCGTCCCGGGATGTTAAAAGCCTTCGTTACGTAACATTTAGCCGCTTCGGTATCAGAAACCCAATAACCAACATATATGGTATGATTACCTGCTTTCACCTGGAATGTATTGCTTTCCTGCCAGGTGGTTCCGTCGAGGCTGTATGCCAGTTTCTGGCTGCCATCGGCGGTTACCGTCAGAGTAGTGGTTTGGTTGCCACAAGCCACTGCGTCGTACTGCACGTCGATATTGGTGATTTGATCGGGTTCGCTGATCGTAATGGGACCAAGGTCGACAAAACAACCATGATCATCGGTCACCTTGACAGAGTAATCACCCGGTTCGAGATTTGAAATATCCTTAGTGGCGGAAGGATAATTACTGCCATCCTTTGTCCATACATAGGTATAATCCGGCGTCCCGCCTGTGACTTCAAGACTAATCGAACCGTTATTCAGCCCGTTGCATGTCACGTCGATAGCTGTCGGGATCACATCTAAGGCTGCCGGAGCAGTGATTTCCTTGGTGAATGTCTCTTTGCAATTTGTACCTCTAACCGTGACGATGACGGAATAATTGCCTGCAGGACCAGTAATGGTTTGGGTTGTTTCGGTGGTATTCCACAAATAAGTATACGATACCGGTTGTCCGGACACTACTCCACCTGATGCATTGGCAGTCAGTTGGTAATCAGTACAGGAAACAGAAGTTACATCGATACTGCCTGTAATAGGTTCTGGTTCCTCGATTAAAATATTTTCCGCTTTAGCCGTACAACCGTTCTTGTCGGTTACCACAATAGTATATGTGCCTTGTGTCAGGTTGGTAAAATCGACAACCCCGTTGGCGCCGATAACCATATTGCTGCTGCTTGCTTCAACTCCATTGATTGTGTAAATATAATCCGGCGTTCCTCCGGCTACAGTCACCCTGATGGAACCGTCTTGTTCGCCATTACATGAAATGTTCGCGGCATCGCTGCTATTGAATGTCAATGTTAACTCGGCGGGTTCCGTGATAACGACGGTAGCGGTGGTGGAACAGGTACCAGTGGCATCTGTTATTTCAACCGTATAGCTGCCGGGAGCCAGATTGGTAGCTGTAGCTCCACTGGCAATAACGCCATTCGGCCAGGTATAGGTATAATCCGGCTTCCCTCCGGTTACGGTTACAGTGGCGCTTCCGTTATTTTTGCCGTTACAGCTCACGTTGACAATGTCTTCCGGTTTGAATGTGGCTTCAAGTTTATCCGGCTGGGCAATGATCACCTCCGTTGTCGCTACCGGAATACAATTTTTGGCATCAGTAACAGTGATGGTATAAGTGTCGGCAGGTAAACCGGTGAAAGTACCGTCGTTGTGGTTAGTTCCTGCAACAGGTGATATTTCATATTTCAATGGTGTATTATCTCCCGTAGCGGCAACTATGATCTTGCCGGTATTATCTTCAAAACAAGTGAGGTCTTCCTTTTGTACATTGGTAATTTGCGCAGGAAGCGGGTCGGACAAGTCAACTCCTTCTGAAACGGTACAATCATCGGCCTCTACTTTAGCGGTTACTTTATAGATCCCCCCCTCAAGACCAGTAAAAGACAGCTGATCACCATAAGACACAATGATGATAAAATTGTTACCATCAAATTTTTCCAGCATATATTTTACTCCGGTAGTGATGGATGGATTTTCTATCGTAATAGAAGCATTTTCATCTCCCGGACAATTATTTTTAATCCCCGACAAGGTAAAAGTGATGGGAATAGGCTCTATAGTAACTGTCCGAGTGGCTATATTCGGACAATTAGTTCCGCCGGTGTATGTCATTTCTACTATATGAATACCCTTGTCAACACCTGTAATCTTGTTTGTTCCAGAGTTGTTGTAGGATTGCCAGCCAGCTGTATATCCCTGCAAACGGTAAACAAAAGAACCTGTAGCAGGA
Organism: Bacteroidales bacterium; assembly: GCA_031551645.1. Classification (GTDB taxonomy): domain Bacteria; phylum Bacteroidota; class Bacteroidia; order Bacteroidales; family UBA4181; genus JAIRLS01. Next base: position 24,050 of record JAVBNI010000063.1, read on the forward strand.
GATGTTACGGTTACTATAATATCAGCTGTAGCGCCATCACATGTTAAGATCTTAGGTTGGGCTTCAGCAGCAAATTCTATTTCTCCGGGTTGCCCGATCGTAATACTTTCTGTTGTTTCCTCGCAACCCTTACTGTCGGTGATTGTGACAATATAATTTCCCTTGGGTAATTTGGTAAATACTCCGTCTATCAATTGTTCTGCACCCGAATAGTTGATACTGTACGTCAAAGTACCAGTACCACCTGTTGCTCCGACAGTAATACTACCGTCGTTATCTCCGCTGGGGCAGGTAACATCCGTATGTTCTGTTTTTGTGATGCTGATCGGCGTCGGGTTTTTCAGATCTACCTGCTTCGATACAACAGTCTCACAACCATTGCTATCTTTCACAGTGATGGTATAGAGTCCCGCGCCAAGACCGGTAAAAGTATGTGAACTTCCGTCGGTAACATCTGAAATACTGGTGTTAGGCCCGGCAATGGAATAAATGTAAGTGGTGTATGAACCTCCCGCGGCATTCACAATTATTTCCCCATCTTTTTCATCCGTACAGGTGATGGGAACATACGATGTCGTAAAGTCAAGCAGATCGGGAGCGTCAACTGTGACAGTTTGACTTGCGATCTGACAAGTCGACCAGGGATCGACATATTTTACCTCTATAAAATAAGTGCCTAACCCTACACTCAAGGTAAACTGGCTTCCTGAGAAAGCTGTCCATGTATTATCAGTACTGTTTACACGATACTGGAATCCACGCCCTTGCTCACCACTTACGGTGATGGTAAGAACGGCAGTACCGCCGAAACAAAGGATCTGATCAGGATTTTGCATGACAGAAACAATTTGTACGTCGGCCGGTGCATCTATAATAACCGGAGGTATTGCCGGAGCGGAACATCCATTGACATCCGTTACGGTAATGGTATATGTGCCGGTGCCCAATCCCGTGAATGTATAAGTTTTTTCCGTGGTCGGAGCCGATGTGGTAACCCCGTTGCTGTACGTATAGGGAGCAGTTCCGCCATCCGCAGATACGGTAATTGTACCGTCGGGATTGGCCGTCGTGCTGCACGTAGGTTTCGTGGTGCCGGTTACCGAAGCGGTTAATTCGGTTGGCTGATCAACCGTTACTTCAACAGGATCCGAAACACAATTTCCTGCTTTTGCCAGAATGGTATAGGTTTGGCCGCCTTTCAGACCGGGAAATTCGTTTCCTGTTTGCCAGGTTCCACCGTCGAGATTGTATTCATAAGCATATGTATCGCCCCTTCCCGATCCCGACACGGTAATCTTACCCGAAAAATCATCGAAACACTCGGCACCAGTGGGTATCCCGCTAACTGTAATTACTTCAGGATCATCGATAACAACCGGATCGGATACAATTTCGCAGCCTTTTTCGTCTTTTGCACGTATCGTATAAGTACCGGCCGAAACACCACTAAAAGTAGGATCGGTTTGGAAAGATTGAATAATAGTCCCGCCTTGTTCCAATTGATATTGTATGGTTCCTGTTCCGCCGCTATTATAGGTTATGGTGATCACGGCATTGCCGTCCCCCTTGCATTCTACCGGAGTGGTAAGTTCAGCCGTGAAACTGATCGGCTTCGGTTCGGTAATAACCTGTTCGATAGGATCGGTTTTACAACCGTTGGCGTCTTTTACTACAACATGATAGGTTCCGGCAAATAGCGAACTAAACGTATATGAATTACCTGACCCTTCAAAGCTACTGCCGTTGTTGATGCTATACGTATAGCCGGGCGTCCCATTTTGAGCAGCAATGGATATTGTACCATTATTATCTCCCGGACATCCGGTAACATTTTCAAAACTAGTAATACTTGCAGCAACTTTTGTATTCGGTTCTGTGATTTCAAAAGGAATATCATATTCGCAATTTGCTCCATCAATGATGGTCACAAAATAGTCTTTTCTATCTGATAAGCCCATAAAATCTCCGATACCGTCCATATCTTCATCAAAATCAATTTCTCCGTCAAGGACAAAAAGATAAGGTGCACTACCACCTATAGCTTTTACAGAAACAGATCCTGTCGCCTCACCTTTACACAAAACATTTTCAATTGACAAAATTTGTCCGGAAACCTGTGGCGGTGTTGTAATCTCAAGATTATCATATTGTAATGGGCCACATCCGTGAGCATCTGTGATTGTTAAACTATATGTATCAGCATCCAAATTATTGAAAAGCGCACTACCTGCGGCGGATACTTGTGTTTCGGAATATCCCCCTATTGAAGTTAATGTAAAAGTATAATTACGTGTCCCTCCGTTCACAATAGCTTCAATATAGCCCTTTGTTCGACACGTTCCGTTTTTTACGGTCAAGCCACCTTCTGCCAGTTTAAATTCCTTAACATCATCAACAGTTATAGGTTGTTGAGTCCCCACTGGTGTAGTTGTCCCAGATTTAAATACGCGGACGGTATACGCGCCGGGTGCCAATTGGTCAAATGTAGTAGTGTAATCGGAAGTTGTTTTGGACTTATAAGTGAAACCTTGATACAACCTCACGTCAAATGGACCAGTTTGTGATGGATTGATGTTAACAGTGACTGTCCCATCAGTCATACCATAGCAACTGATACTTGTCGACGTAACGGTTACTTGCCCCCAAACGCTTCCTACAAAACAAAAAAGAAAAACAACGAGAGAAAAATATTTCTTCATATCATATAAAATAATATCCCAAAAGAACGACACTCCACCATGCAGCAGAAAAACTGCGGCAATTCCTCCCGGTAATCAATTCCTCCGTGACCATCCAAGTTCTTATTTATAATGCAACCTCATCGATAACAGCAACACCCAACTTAATAACCTTTAACAGTTAAGCATGAAGGATGTTTACCTTGTGTTTGTCATTTGATACAATTATGCTTGAAACTGTATACGAAAAACATACATAAAAGTTACCATAACCAGTGTTTAAATCATTTTCCCATATTTATATGGTGATTATATATATTTATCAATAAGCGATTTAATTATAAATCCCGATTTTATGAAAGTTGCAAAAATAGTGATAAGATTTTTATAACCATGCATTTATCCGGAGAAAGTCATGGTTTTGTTTAATGTTGGATTGAGATAACCTATATTTCCGGACTTGTTACCCATCGCGAGAATCAGTCTATTCAATTGTTCCGGCAACTTCAACAAATCTGTCGGAATTGACTAAAACTAAATTGCAGCATTAAATATTCCATTCATTTTTTATATTTGTCGAAACGATTTGCAAGTAAAAACGTATAATATAAAATATACCATTCAAGAGTTGACTGTACGAATGATCAAAAGGTCCATCATATTTTCCTTATTAGTTTTTTTATCCTTACAAGTTTTTTCCCAACAGAAAACCAAACAGTTCGACGAGGATCCGGACAAATATCCGGAAATCGTGGCTGCTATGTTTCCCGATAAGGCTGCCGAAGAGGATAAAGCTACCATCGCTGCGTTTGCCGACAGTTGGAACAGCGGTGGCATAACGGGTAATGAAAAAGTACAAATACTCCGGCTTTCCAATGCCTTCCTGGCAAAAAAAGCCCGTAACATCCACTATCTGTCTATGTGGCGTTGCGTGTTGTCTTTCAAAGAATCCGGAAATTCGATGAAAGGTTACGACGAATGGATGAAAGCGATGAATGCCATGTGTGAAGATCGTCGTACGACTCCCACCGCCTTGCAAACAATCATGACTGCCACACAAAACCTCCTCGTTAAACGACTTATTTTTTCTTCGGCAGGTAACGACTGGAAAACAACCAACAACGACTATCGCTTCGATTTTACGAACGGACAATTAATTGTGACGTTTGGTATTAGCGATATATATTGCTTCGCCAAAGGCGACAGCATCATGATCGGGCAGACCAGCGGCCGCTATTTCATGACGGAACAGCGGTGGCGGGGAAAAGGCGGTATAGTGACTTGGGAACGTGCAGGTTTTGCCCCCGGCGATGTCTCTGCACGACTGGTCGATTATACCATCGACATGAAGAAAACGGAATATACAGCCGACTCAGTCATGTTGACGCACAAAACATATTTCCCAACTCCGGTACAGGGCAAACTGATCGACAAGGTACGTCACAACCAGAGCCCCGAAACAGCCATTTATCCCGAATTTATCACATACAACAAGAAATTTGTGTTCGAAAACCTGTATCCGGATATTTCCTACGAAGGAGGCATATCGATACAAGGCGCCCGTACCATCGGGGCGGGAACGAATGAGGAAAAGGCCATGATCCGTATCGGGAAAAGCGATAGCCTGAGGATGGATGTTACATCGAAAAGTTTTGTTTTCCGTAGCGACCGCATCAATGCCCGTAACGTTTCGCTCAATATCCGCATGAATGAAGACTCCATTTTTCATAACAACCTATCGTTCGTATATCTGGTGGAAAACAAGGAAGTGAGTTTCACCCGTTCGGATGCCGCTTCATCGCAAGCGCCTTACAACGACTCGTACCACAAAGTGGATATGGATTTCGAACAATTGGTCTGGAAAACCAACGAACCGTTGATGAATCTTTCGATGACACGGGGATCGGCAAATGGCCGTGCATGGTTTCGGTCGCAAAACTATTTCGACCAACGTTATTTTGAAAGTTTGCAATATTTTGACCCTGTGCATCCTTTAATTTCCATCAAAAAATGCGCTGAGGCATATTATTCGGAAACATTTCCACCGGAAGCATATGCCAGCTATATCAAAAGGCCGATTGCTACCGCCCGACAGCAATTGATCGAAATCGCCAAACTGGGCTACGTCACATTCGACAGCGATAAGGATGAAGCAACCATACAGCCGAGACTGTACGATGTTCTGTCGGCAGCATCCAAAAAAACGGACTTTGATGTGATCGACCTGCGCTCTTCTGTTCAAACACCAAGCAAGAATGCACAATTAGACACGAAAAATTACGACCTGATCATCAATGGCATCGATAAAATTATGGTAAGCGATTCGCAACAAGTGGTACTTACCCCGAAAAATCAAAAAGTGGTGATGAAAAAGAACCGTTCGATTGATTTCGACGGGCGCATTGATGCAGGACAGCTGGAACTATACGGCGATTCCCTGCATTTCGATTATGATACATTTAAAATAGATCTGTTCCGTGTCGACTCCCTTTATATATATGTCCCTTCCGCAGAAAAAGATGCTTTGGGCAAACCGATTCCGAAAAAATTAAAGACAGCCATCGAAAAATTGTCGGGAAATATTCTGATCGACTTACCCGACAATAAATCCGGGCGGAAAAGCCTAAACAACTACCCTATATTGGAAAGCGACAGTGCATCGTACGTTTTTTATGGGTCGTCCGACATTGCAGGAGGCGCTTACAATAATGAATCGTTTTATTTTGAGTTGGATCCATTTGTGTTGGACAGCATCGATAATTTTTCGAAAGAATCGCTTGCTCTGTCCGGAAAATTTGTCTCTGCGGATATTTTCAGCGACATGCGACAGGTTTTGCGCGTACAACCAGACTATTCGCTTGGGTTTATCTACGAAAGCGGCGACTCGGCTATCGATGCATATAACAATGCCAAGCTATATGCCGAAGTCCGTCTGAGCAACAGGGGGCTTGAAGCCAGCGGACAACTCGATTATCTAACGTCGTCGATCCATACCGACGAATTCAAGATATATCCCGACTCAATGAATATACCCCAAGCCAAAGAATTTGCCCTGCGGAGGCAAACCGAAGGCATCGAATTTCCCGAAGTACATTCGGATAAAAACAAGATACACTGGGAGCCGAAGAATGACAAGATGACTATCTACAAACACGAACGGCCCTTCGACATGTACGATTCGAAAGCGAAATTCGACGGTAATCTGTTGCTCACTCCCCAAGGTTTGTCAGGTACGGGACGTTTGGATGTGGAGACAGCCGACATACGTTCGGACAGTATTGCTTTCGGAGCCGACTCGTTCCATTCGGACAGTTCGCTCTTCCGCCTGAAAGCCGTAATGGACGGACCATACCAGATGGTGACAGTTGACAGTGTGCGTTCTTTTGTGGATATCAATGCCCGGCGCGGACACTTTACTCCTTCCGGCGACTATGCCCTGGTACAATTCCCGGCCAATAAATTTGCTGCCTATGTCGATGACTTTACCTGGGACATGGACAGCGCCAAGGTACACATCGGTGTTGACACTTTGACCCGGCCTTTGAAGCCGGCTGTCGACTTCAAATATCAATATCCCGGCGAAGGAAAAGGGGCGCGTTACTATTCCACTGCCCGTGGCGCCGACTCTCTTAATTTTGTGGCTTCTTCAGCGACATTAGATTATGTCAGCGGACAGCTGAGAACTGAAGGCGTCAAGTTGGTTAAAACAGCCGACGCCTTGGTGTATCCCGGTAACGGAAAAGTAACCATTACCCCCGACGGCACTTTGGACCTCATCAAAGACGCCCGCATCGTATTCAACGATACTACCATGCAACATATAGTCCATTCGGCTAATGTAAAAATATCGGGCCGGCACAAATATTCCGGTTCAGGAAAATATGATTATACGGACGAAACAGGAAAAGTATCCATGATTGATATCACCAGGATTGAATCGGACAAACAAGGTAAAACGGTGGCTAACGGTACCATTACCGGAGAACAGGGATTCATGATCAGTCCGTTTTATCGATTTCAGGGCAAAATGAATCTTTCGTCCGACCAGGACTTTGCTGAATTTGACGGCGCTGCGCAAATAGTGGAAGAATGTGAAACCCTGCGTCCCGAATGGTTCACCTTTAAATCAGTGGTTAATCCACAGGAAGTGAAACTCAAAGTGGACGAGGCGCCGGTCAACCTCACCAACAGCAAAATATTCAACGGATTATTTCTGACCAACGATTCAGCACATATCTATCCTGCTTTTTTCTCGAAACGGAGGACATATTCCGACAACCCGCTATTGACGGCACATGGCGTCTTGACTTATGACAAGGATTCGATGATATATTATATTGCATCGGAAAGTAAGCTCAGGAACAGGGATACCGTTGGCAATATGCTTGCTTTCAACCGGGACGCATGTCTGCTTAGCGGCGAAGGAAAAATATCACTGGGCATCGACCTGGGTCGTGTGAAAACAAATACAGTCGGACGGATCAAACACAACATGAACACCCGCGAGACCTCGATGGATGTGATGATTGCATTCGATTTTCTTTTCGATAACGGGCTGGCTTCGATGATCGCCGGTAAAATAGACAGTTTTCCGACACTCCCCGGTGTCGATATGGTACGCCCGCGATACATCCGGGGAATGAACGAATGGTTGGGAGTCGAAAAGGCTGTAACATTCCGCCGGGATGCCATGTTGGGAAAAGTAAAAAATTTTCCGGCAGAGTTGAACCACACGTTGGTGCTTACCCAATTGAAACTGCAATGGGATCAGAGCAGCCGTTCGTATCGTTCTTCCGGGAAGATCGGTGTGGGAAACCTGTTCGGCCACCAGGTCAATCGGCTCGTCGACGGAATGGTAGAGATAACCAAACGCCCCGGCGGCGATTTTATGGATATTTACCTGAAATTAGACGACAGGAATTGGTTTTATTTTGGCTACACGCGTGAACTGATGCAGGTAATTTCGTCCGATCAGGCTTTTAACGATCGTTTGGTGAAACTTCCCGAAAAACAGCGTAAATCAGAAGAAAAACGTCCCGGATTTACTTATATGATTGCTTCAAGCGACAAGTTGGAACAATTCCTGCGTCAATACCAGCGCCAGGATGGTACAGTCGATGCGGTACCAAAAGATGTAACTCCTGCTCCATCTATTATCCAGGATGTCAGCAAACCGGTACAAACACCTGCACAGGGAACTCCTCCCGCGAAAAAAGAAGAAGATGTGCCAATCATCGAAATAGAATAGAAAACAGAACAAATTTTGTTTAGTACATGACAAAAACATTTATAAGGCTTGAACCGCAACCCTGAAAGGTAGGGTGTTCAAAACTGGATGAAATTTTTCATGCAATTTTTATTAAAAATCACATTGAAAGTATTGGTAAACGCTGTTTTATAATTATAAAACATAGAGTACTGTTTTGTAACAATAAATTCCATCATGTATTATTTATTCAATTTGCTTATTTTAAA
>JAVBNI010000219.1:0-38123 GCA_031551645.1 Bacteroidales bacterium
CTTCAAAAAAATGACGCATCTGAGATTCAATCTCTAACGAATAAAAGTTTTTCATGTCTGGAATTTCATTGGTTAAGTTGCTGAACAAAGATAACATGAAATAATTGGAAATGGGAATTTTATTTTGGGCGCATTCCTAACCGGATTCGCCTGGATATTATTGTCCAAAAGATGTCATACAAAAAAAGTAAAAATTATTGTCCATCCGGGAATCATTCCACAATATAATTTATATTTTTGGGGATCTCTTTTAATCCATGCCTATGATTCGGAAAATCATTTTTCTCACAACGTTGTCCTTTGGTCTTTTTTCCTGTGGGGGCGGAAACAATACTGAACAGCCTGCCGGAGACGAAGAAATACAACAACGCATACAGGAGTTGCCCCAAGTAACTGTGATAACTGCCCATCGTGGAGTTTTCCTGCGCGAACTGCAAAGCAACGGGCGGTTAGTGGCTGCCAATAAAGCTGATCTGCGCTTCCGGACTGCCGAACTGATCACTTATATCCTGGTAAACAACGGGCAGCGAGTAAATGCCGGACAGGAAATCGCCCGTATTGATGAGTTTGAACTGCGCAACAAAGTGGCTATCGCTTCCGAAGCAGTAGAAAATGCATTAATCAGTTTGACCGATGATTTACTTAATTATCATTATGAATTAAAGGACACTGCAACAATACCAAAAGCTTTGTTACAGACCTTATCGGCCAAGGCTCAACTGCTCAATGCACGGGTCAACCTGGCCCAGGCTCATTATAACCTGCAACATGCTGTACTGAAAGCGCCCATTTCCGGCATCGTTGCCAATATCACTGCCAAGGAATATAATATGGCGTCGACTTCCGATCCGTTCTGTAGTGTTATCAGCGATGATCGTTTCGAAGTGGATTTTCCGGTGCTTGAAAGCGAAATCGAATTGCTGAAGGCCGGTCATGAAGTGCAGATCGAACCGCTTGCATATCCCGGAACCAAGGTAAAAGGCCGCCTGAGCGGAATGAATCCTGTTGTGGACAAAAACGGTATGGTACAAGCCAAAGCTGTAGTGGAAAACACACAAGGAAAGCTTTACGAAGGGATGAATGTACGGGTATTGGTGCAACAAGCTGTTCCCGAGAAATTAGTAGTGCCCAAGTCAGCAGTAGTACTTCGTTCGGACCGCCAGGTATTGTTCGTGTATGCGAATGGCCGTTCGCAATGGCGTTATGTGAAAACCGGCCTGGAAAATAGTCGGGAATACACTATCGAAGATCAACTCGAAGACGGCGAAGATGTGATCACCAGCGGAAATTTCAACCTGGCTCATGACGTGGAAGTGGAGATAATTGAAAATGGAAAATGGACAATTGACTGATAACCAAAAATATTAAACCTAAATGAAATTTTTTCAATTTATCTTTTGCATCGTATTGTTTGTGCTGGCGATTTCATGCAAGAAAAAAGAGTCATGTCCTTATCAAATTGACATTCTATCGGATACCGATTTATATGTTTCATATGAAATGAATGGAATACAAAACAAATATTATCAGCGCAACAGGCTGCCTAATCTGATTTTCGGAGGAAATATCGAAGGGATCGGCAGTGCATCTGTTCGATACTGTAAATATTCCGGTATTTTTTATGCACATCAGGATGATTTCAGTAACTCTCTGCAATGGTGTTTTTTGGATTATCAAGTTCCCCCAGATTTGATTCTGGCTTCGGACTCTCCTTGGCTGGTACCCTATAATCCACTTTCTCAAAAATTAAAAGTGAATAAAAAATATAAGTTTACTGATATTAAATATTTTTCTGATCATGAATTAATCGATACCGTTTTTATGAATGGTTTTAATCTGACCCTTAACACATATTCGGTCGCGAATATCATGGAATATTATGAGTACGATTATGATAAAATTTATGGAAATATCCTGAATCTAAACGATTCATACTGTATCATCAATAATATAGAACAGGTTTGTGATCATTATTTTCTGGTGAAGGGGACATTTACCACTAAACTGATGAACACCGTCCGACAGGATGAGCCGCCTGAGATAGTAGAGATAAAGAACGGTCGATTTCAAATACTGACCAATTAATCCGGCTATATGAAAAAGTTTCCCAAAGCTTCGGAAAGGTTTCTCAAAGCTTCGGAAAGGTCTCCCAAGGCTTCGGAAAGATTTCTCAAAGCTTCGGAAAGGTTTCTCAAGACTTCGGAAAGGTTTCCCAAGACTTCGGAAAGGTTTCCCAAAGCTTCGGAAAGGTTTCCCAAAGCTTCGGAAAGGTTTCTCAAGACTTCGGAAAAGTTTCTCAAGACTTCGGAAAGGTTTCTCAAGATCTCGGAAAGGTTTCCCAAGACTTCGGAAAGGTTTCTCAAGACTTCGGAAAGGTTTCCCAAGACTTCGGAAAAGTTTCTCAAAACTTCGGAAAAGTTTCTCAAGACTTCGGAAAGGTTTCTCAAGACTTCGGAAAGGTTTCCCAAAGCTTCGGAAAAGTTTCTCAAGACTTCGGAAAGGTTTCTCAGGACTTCGGAAAGAGTTCCTGAATTCCGGGATAGTCAGAAATAGAAACAACCAGCCTGGTGTGGTTAAATGGAGGCGCCATAGCGGCTGGAGATCAAGTCCTCCGTGAGTTTTTTATTTTAAAACATTAACATATATGTCGAAATCGTATGCACGAAGAATTTCTGATGCACAGGTGATGTATGCCGGTTTACAGGCACATACCGACCAGTTGGCCCGCCGCGGCATCAATGAGGATTTTCTGAACACGCTGTCGTCAAATGAGGATTTTCTGAACACGCTGTCGTCAGGAACATCCGCAGCAATCGTCCTGAACAACGAACAGGAAAAGCTCAAAGCACAACTTAAGGCAAAAACTGCCGAATTGGACGCTCAACTGACAGCCTTGGAAAAACAAATGTCCGAAGCCAAAAAGATCGTAAAGATGGACTTCCCGAAGACAGATTGGAAGGAATTCGGGATCCTGGACAAACAGTAATGCCGGATAGCCTGCCGGATCGTTGGAATCCGGCAGGTTGCCAGTTGCCCGTCTTATTGGTATTGCCGCACCTGTTAAATGATCAGTTTGGCAAGTTGTTTGCGGCAATTATTTTATTGATTTATAAATTGTAAGATGATATGGAAAAAGTAATTCATGTTGATCCGGATATTTTAGGTGGTACTCCTGTTTTTTGGGGAACACGTGTTCCTGTCAAAAATCTTTTTGATTATTTGAAAACAGGAGAAACCGTGGATGATTTTTTAAAAGATTTTGAAAGTGTCCGACGGGATCAAGTGCTTCGTGTTTTGGAATTATCAAAAAAATTAATTGAAACCTCAACATCTATCTTGCATGAAAGTGTTGCTTGACGAATGTATTACAAAAAGGATAAAATCTTATTTGGTGGATTTAGAGGTTTATACTGTTGTTGAAATGGGTTGGAGCGGAGTCAAGAATGGGAAGTTGATGTCTTTATGTACCAGTCATAATTTTGATATGCTTCTGACGATTGATAAAAATTATGATGTGTCAGCAAAATCTCGAAAGATACCCGATAACAATCGTAGTTCTCAATTCATTAACAAGTAAAATCGAAGAATTGATTCTTTTTATCCCGGCATTTATAAGACAAATACATCAATTTGAGAAAAATAAAAGTTATATAATTGAAAAGTAACACAATTATAAATAAACTTGGTGAAGAAAATAACCAAGTATTGATACTGGCAGAAATAAAATAATTCGTGCAAATTCGTGTAAATTCGTGGACAAAATTTGTAGCTAAATGGTAAAATTCCTCGTTGACCGTCCTGTTGCTGTCTTAATGACTTTCGTGGCCTTATTGGCTATCGGTTGGGTATCATACACCTACCTGCCGGTGTCATTGATGCCCGATGTAGCCATTCCCGAGATTACCATACATTACAGTTATCCGCACAGTTCGGCGCGAGAATTGGAGAATGCCGTAACAGCGCCTTTGCGGAGGCAACTGTTACAGGTAGGCCACCTGGAAGATATGCATAGCGAAACGCGTGACGGCACAGGCATGCTGCAACTGCGGTTCCAATATGGGATCAACACGCACTACGCTTTTATCGAAGTCAACGAAAAGATTGACGCTGCCATGCATAACCTGCCGCGCGACATGGATCGACCGCGGGTATTGAAAGCCAGCGCTACCGATATTCCGGTCTTTTATCTCAATGTGTCATTGCGGACTGACAGCATTAAAAACATGTCGACTCAATTGAGTGAAAGCGAATTTCTCGAATTGAGCAATTTTGTTTCCACCGTCATCAGGCACCGTATCGAGCAGTTACCCGAAGTAGCTATGGCCGATATGAGCGGTACTACCGAACCCCGCCTGATGATCGAACCCGATCTCACCCGGATGCAGAGCCTTGGCCTTACTACCGCCGATATCGAAAATGCCTTGAGTAGTCAAAACCTGTCGGTAGGAAGCCTTTGGGTACGCGAAGGAGTCTTCCGTTACAACATCCGCCTGACGTCTTCCCTGCGTACTGCCGAAGATGTTGGCAACGTCACCATTCGTAGCGTCAACCGTATTTTCTCGCTGCATGAAATTGCCAGTGTACGCATGGAGCCGCAACCCAAGCAAGGCATGTTTGTGAGCAACGGACAACCTGCTGTTGCGCTGGCCGTCATCAAGCAAAGCGAAGCCCGCATGGGTGACATGACTGAGAACCTCAAGTCACTCATCGACCGTTTCGAAACCGACTATCCCGGCCTGCAGTTCGACATTGCACAGGATCAAACCGCCCTGCTCAACTATTCCATCAGCAACCTGAGGCAAGACCTTACCTGGGGTATCCTGCTGGTATGTATCATCCTGTTCCTTTTCCAGAACGAGTGGCGTTCGCCCCTGTTGGTTGCGCTCAGCATTCCCGTGTCGGTAGTGCTGTGTCTTATCTTTTTCTACCTTTCCGGGATATCATTCAACGTTATTTCCTTATCGGGATTGATTCTTGCAGTGGGGATGATGGTGGACAACTCCATCATTGTGACGGACAACATCGGACAATACCGTGCCCGTGGCGTGCCTTTGCGGGATGCTTGTGTCGGGGGAACCGTCGAGATCATACGTCCGCTCATCAGTTCAGCGCTCACTACCGTGTGTATTTTTGTACCGTTGATTTTCCTAAGCGGTATTGCAGGCGCTTTGTTTTACGATCAGGCCATGGCCGTGGCGATTGGATTGGGCACATCGCTTATTGTGTCTGTAACGCTGCTGCCTGTGTTATATCGAGCATTGTTCCAGCGCCAGCCGCAAGCAGGATTGAACAATAAACGGGAACCATTGATGGTACGCGTGATCAATCAGTTCTATGAGAGCGGTATGCATTTTACGCTCCGGTATCCCATGGTTCTTGCCTTGGTTTCTATCGGGTTGTGCATCGGGTTATACTTCTTTTTCAATTCGTTGAATGTAACACGTCTGCCCGAACTGACGCAGATCGACTGCATGATATATATCGATTGGAACGAACAAATCCATCCCGACGAAAACAACAACCGTATCAGCCGCATGTTGGAGGCCATCCCGGTGAAGGCCAAACAGGAGAATCGTTTCGTCGGTCAACAACAGTTTCTCATCAACCAGGATACGGATATGGGCTTTTCCGAAGCACAAACTTACCTTGCATATACCAGCGAGGATGAGTTACACCGCGCACAAAAGCAGTTGGCCGAATATATGCGGAGCCACTATCCCCTGACGACTTTCCGTATTTTTCCGCCACATACATTGTTCGACCGCATTTTCGAAAGTACCAATGCCCCATTGGTCGCCGCACTGTCGCCCATGCGAAAAACACTCGGTTTCACGCCCACGGAAATTAATTCGCTGATAACCGAAATTGACGATGACCTTGGTACTCCTCATGCCCATTCGGTGGCTTTCCGGGAACACCTCCGGGTGGAAGTCAACCACGAACGGTTGTTACTCTATGAGGTAAATTACAATACGTTGATACAGGAATTAAAAACGGCCTGCCACGAAAACGATATCGGGCTGTTGCGCTCCTATCAGCAGTTTGTTCCGTTGGTCATTGGCGGCGAATCGCAAAAGGTAAGCGACATGATTGACCGCCTGAAAATACAAAACAACAATGGCGTAGAGATCCCTTTACGTGCATTGGTACAGTTACACCGTGAATTCGACCTGAAAACCATTACCGCAGGTAAGGATGGCGAGTATGTACCGGTGAATTTCAATGTTTCCGATAAGGAATATCAGCCCATCGCCGCCAAAGTCCAAAAGGTGGTCAACCGCCACCCCGGCGCAGAAGTACGTTTTTTCGGCTCTATCTTCGAGAACCGCCAGATGCTCCGCGAATTGATGCTGGTATTGGTTGTATCCGTATTAATGCTGTATTTTATCCTTGCGGCGCAATTCGAATCGTTGGTACAACCGCTCATCCTGCTGATCGAACTCCCGATAGACATCGCTGCGGCTATGCTTCTGCTGTGGGCTACCGGTAACACGCTCAACCTGATGTCGGCGATTGGCCTTGTGGTCATGTGCGGTATCATCATCAATGACTCCATCCTGAAAATAGATTGCATCAACCAATTGCGCCGCGAAGGCATGGGATTGGACGAGGCCATCCATACCGCCGGCCGGCGACGTTTGAAGGCAATCGTACTTACCAGCCTCACCACTATATTGGCAGTGGTTCCGTTGCTGTTCACCAACGATATAGGCGCCGAATTGCAAAAACCGTTCGCATGGACAATCATCGGAGGGATGGGCATTGGCATGATTGTGAGTTTATTCCTGATACCCTTGGTGTATAGGACGATATATAAATAATGGTTAATTGATTAATTAATGGTTAATGATAAATGACGCCTGTTGGAATGAATTCGTTCAGACGGGCGAGCAAAGCACAATAAGTCAAGTTTAAACAAATATCAAAAACGTCGATTATATCTTTATCAGGGAAGATAGAAATAAAAAGTTTGCTGAAAATTCAAATCTAATATAAGACATGAAGCCGGACCAGATCAGAAATAAAATATTCATGAAACAAACAATTTTTATCCTGTTATTATCCTTGATGATCGCAGGATGTAACAAACAGGAAACCGTTATCACAGGACAATTGATAAGTGTATCGGATATAAAAACACTTGTTTATTCTGTACCTATTTCAGAAACAAACTATTGGGGTTTCAGTGACACCTTGAAATTAGATGAAAACGGGAATTTTGAATTGAAATTAAATATTACCCAACCGGCATTCATGACAATATGGAATCCTAAACCATACAAATCCGTCAAATTGCTCATCGAGCCGGGGAACAAATATCACATCCGGATGGATATCGAAAACGATGTACAAATATCAGGGGCAAACGAAAAGGGACAAATGTTGTATACATCGTTACCCAGCCCGTTTTATATTGAAATGGAAGCAAAAGGATTAATAAAAGACACATCGTTAACTTCCATCTACAATCAAATTGTAGACCTGAAACAAAACGATCTGTCTAAATTTAAAGGACTGCTGGATCGTAAAGAAATATCAAAATCTTTCTTCGACCTAATTCAAATTGACCGGGATTGCTATTATGCATCGTTGGAAGCGCGCATTTCGTTGATCAAAGCATACAAACCTTTCGGGCAGGGAACGCTTGAAGAAGGAAATGTTATGCTCGAAAACCTGAAAAAAATATATACACAATATCCTCCCAATGATGACAGGTTCATAATTTCTTCTTTTTGGCCGGAATACACCAACCATTATATAATAGATTATCAGCAGTTTGTCCAAAAATTCTTTGATCTTCAAAAACTCCAAGATCTGAATGCAAGCGGGACTGTTGCGACTTATATGATTCATGAGTCGAAAAAATATCTAACAGGACAAATGCTTGAATTTTTCCAGGCAACCTACATCTATTTTAGAAGCGTAGAGTATGATTATGAGAAAGAACTAATTTCATTGTTTGAACAGTTTGAGAAAGATTATCCCCAAAGTGGTTATTCTAAATATATTAAACCTCAGATCGATAAAATTATCGATTATTACAAGGTTATTGAAAAGCCATTCGATAACACCATGGTATTTATGGAACATTACGAAACCATGAATACTTTAGATGAGGTTATCAAACCGTTACTGGGCAAAAAGATTTATGTTGATGTTTGGGCAACCTGGTGCGGTCCTTGTAGAGAGGAGTTTAAAAATAATGAAAATCTGAAAAAGATTTTAGCTGAAAATGATATTCAACAACTTTATATTTCCATTGATAGAGAAGAACGTGACCAGAAGTGGAAAGACGCAATAAAATATTATAACCTGACTGGTACGCATGTCCGTGCGAACAAAGAACTTTACAACAACCTGATGAAACAATTTGACAAAAAAGCAGCAACCCCGTATATTAGCATCCCGTGGTATATTTTGATTGATGAAAAGGGTAATAACCTGGAAGAACATGCTAAAAGTCCCTCTAAATTAGTATCGGGGGAAAGTCTGTTTAAAAATGATTAACACATCTAAACAAAAATAAAAATGAAAAAATCAACCATCCTTTTTAGTATGTTTTTCTTTACAGTATCGTTTGTCGCAAATGCCCAAAAAGGTAAAAGCATCATCGCTCCCGGGGCCAAAGTCGAGAAATTGGCTGACGGGTTCAGTTTCACTGAGGGCCCGGCAGTTGATAAGAAAGGTAATGTATATTTTACCGATCAGCCTAACGATCGCATCCTGGTATGGTCGGTCGATGGCAAGTTGTCCGAATTCGGTAGTTTCGGCCGCGCCAATGGAACGTATTTCGACAAGAATGGTCGTCTGCTCTCGTGCTCCGACATGGATAATGAAATCTGGAGTATTGGCATGGACGGCAGCCACACGGTATTGGTGACGGATTTTGACGGGAAAAAACTGAATGGTCCCAACGATCTGTGGGTGCATCCCAAAGGCGGTATTTACTTCACCGATCCGTTGTACAAACGCAATTACTGGACGCGCGATCCTAAAATGCAGCAACCCGGCGAGTACGTCTACTACCTCTCGCCCGATCGTAAAACCGTCGTAAAAGTCGCTACCGATCTGAAAAAACCGAACGGTATCATTGGTACCCCCAACGGCAAACATCTATATGTGGCCGACATTGGCGATAGCAAAACCTATGTATACGACATCCAGCCTGACGGCTCGCTCGCCAATAAGAAATTGTTCGCTCCGATGGGCTCGGACGGAATGACCATTGACAACAAAGGTAACATTTACCTGACAGGAAAAGGCGTTACCGTATTCAATCCCAAAGGCGAAAAAATCGAACACATCCCTGTGGAAGCCAACTGGACAGCCAACATATGCTTTGGCGGAAAAGATATGAAAACATTGTTTATCACTGCTTCACAGTACTTGTATGGTTTGAAGATGAATGTGAAAGGGGTGAGATGAGGTGAGATTAATTGAGAATGGAGAATTGAGAATTGAGAATGAATATCTGAGCAAATGATAAGGAGAATGAACATTTTAGGAATCTGCCTTGCGATCGTTACCGTTTTGACACTGCATTCGTGCAAAAAAGACTCCAGTGTGCCTGAATATGATGTATATGTCGCCGGATGGGAATATAATGATTACGAACATACTATTGTTAAGTTATGGAAAAACGGAATAGTACAACATGAAAATGGTGCATTAAATGACGAAACACCATATACATATGCTACATCCGTCTATGTTTCCGGCAACGATGTTTATGTAACTGGATATGAGAAAAATAACGACGGGCATAGTATCGCTAAGTTGTGGAAGAACGGAGTGGCACAGTATGAAAATGGTATACTGAATGATGAAACTCAACATGCTGCGTTTGCTACATCTGTCTATGTCTCCGGTAGCGATGTTTATGTGGCCGGATGGGAAATGGGCATTGCTAAATTATGGAAGAACGGAGTGGCACAATATAAAGATGGTGGATTGACTGACATTACTCGATACGCAGTGGCCCGCTCTGTTTATGTTTCTGGTAATGACGTTTATGTAGCCGGATATGAACTTAGTGATTATGAATATACTTTTGCTAAGCTGTGGAAAAATGGAGTAGCACAGTATAAAAATGGTGCACTGAATGATGAATTAAAACATGCAGAGGCTCACTCTGTCTATGTTTCCGGTAACGATGTTTATGTGGCCGGTTATGAGAAGAATAATTATAAGAGAGTAGCCAAGCTGTGGAAAAACGGAGTGGCGCAGTATGAAAATGGTGCACTGACTGACGGAACAAAAAATGCATATGCAGAATCCGTCTATGTTTCCGGTAACGATGTCTATGTGGCCGGATGTGAGTCGAATAATAATGATAAGTTAGTGGCCAAGTTGTGGAAAAATGGAATAGCACAATATGAAAATGGCGTACTGACTGATGGGACAAAAGATGCATATGCTGCATCCGTCCATGTTTCTGGTAACGACGTTTATGTGGCTGGTTACGAGTATAATATTTATAATAATAGAGTAGCTAAGTTGTGGAAAAATGGAGTGGCACAGTATGAAAATGGTGCACTGACTGACGGAACAAAAAATGCATATGCTGTTGCTGTTTTCGTGGTTCCAAGGCAGTAATGTTAGGCATCCATTTTTGTAAACCTATAATAGATATCCATATTACGACCGATGAGAAAAAATTCTCATCAATCGTAATAAACCAAATGAATATTAATTTAACCTAAAAACAATGATACAAATGAAAAGAATGATCATCAGTGCGGTTTTGATTTTATGTGCGATGTCCATCGTTAAGGCACAAGGGGGACGTGTATACGAAACACGCACCGTTAAAAGCGATATCCTGAAAATGGAACGCAAATATGCGGTTTATTTGCCCGCAGGTTATGACGAAACCGACCGTAGTTACCCTGTTTTATATCTTCTTCATGGTTCGGGAGACGACCAAACCGGATGGGTACAGTTTGGGCAAGTCCAACATATTGCCGACAAAGTAATTGCCGAAGGCCTGGCCGGTCCCATGATCATCGTGATGCCTGACGCCAACACCGGAACAAGAGGCTACTTCAATGCGATCCAGGGTAATTTCAATTATGAGGATTTCTTCTTCAAAGAACTGATACCACATATTGAAAAAACCTACAGGGTACGCAAAGAAAAACGGTATCGCGCCGTTTCGGGATTATCTATGGGCGGGGGCGGAACCATTTTTTATGCACTGCATCAACCCGATATGTTTGCCGCGGCTGCTCCCCTGAGCGCTTCAACCGGAAACTGGGACATAGCCCAGTTCAAATCGAGGCTTAACGATACCCAATCCAAACTCTCGGAAAAGCAAATCGAAGACTATTTCAACCGTCACAGCATAGAAGGTATCATCAAAAGTTCAAGCCCGGACGATCTGAAAAAAATCAAGGGAATACGCTGGTATATCAGTTGCGGCGATGATGATTTCCTTTACGAAGGCAACAGCATGATGCATATTGTCTTCCGCAAAAACGAGATTCCTCACGAATACCGGGTCAAGGATGGCGGACATACATGGACATATTGGCGTAGCGAATTGCCTTATGTCATGGAGTTTGTATCCAAATCGTTCATGCAGTTTTAATCTGAAAAGAAATGCAGTATATAAAGTAAGTAATGATAAATGGTTAATGATAAATGACGCAAAGCGCAATAAGTCAAGGTTAAACAAATATCAAAAACGTCGATTATTCTCTAAACCAATCATCCCATATTGAAACTTTCGACCTTCACCGTATTGCTTATCTGGGCGACGCTTAGCATCGCAGGATTGGCTTTTTTACCGTTACTGCGCGTGCAATGGCAGCCATCGCATACCCTTCCTTCGGTGACGATAAATTATTCATGGTCCAATGTTTCCGGACGGGTGATTGAACAGGAAGTAACGTCGATGCTCGAAGGCGGGTTGAACCGTATCCGGGGTATCCGTAAAATATCGTCTACGTCGCGCAACAACAGCGGCTATATCACCATTGAGTTCGACAAGACGGTGAACATGGATGCAGCACGCTTCGAAGTGGCGTCGGCCATCCGGCAACTTTATCCCAAACTACCCGAAGGTGTCAGTTTTCCGACGCTTTCGTTAAATCGCCCGAACGATGAGCAGGAAAAAGCGTTGCTGGTGTATTCGCTGCAAGCATCAGCCAATCCTGCCGGAATACAGCAATACGCCGAAGAGCAGATCAAACCGGATTTAGCGCAAATCGACGGGATCAACCGTATCGGGGTGTATGGCGCTTCGCCCTATGAATGGATGGTTGAGTACGACGCGGTTCAATTACAGGCTATAGGCCTGACACCATATACTTTACAACAGGCCATCGCCCGCCATTATTCGACAGTGCAACTCGGCATGGTACAGGATACCGATGATAAGGGACGCAAAGCATGGATGCAGCTTATCGTGGGAAATCCCAACGCGCACCGCATACGACTTGAAGAAATACCTCTCCAGCCAGCCAACGGGCGAATGGTACATCTTGGCGACATTGCCACTGTAAGGCATACCGAACAGGAACCTATGTCATATTACCGGATCAATGGGAAAAACACCATCAACCTGGTCATATATGCTTCGTCCCAAGCCAATCATATTGTATTGGCGCAGCAGGTAAAAGATAAGATCAGGCAAGTGAATTCATTGTTACCTAAAGGGTATACGCTGCTGAATACTTATGATTCCACGGAATACATCAGCGACGAACTCAACAAGATATATACCCGTACCATTGCTACGATCTGTATCCTGCTATTGTTTATCCTGATCGTGACACGCAGATTCCGTTTCCTGATGATCATCCTGCTGAGTATCATTGCCAACATATGTATTGCCCTGGGAATGTACTACCTGCTGGGCGTCGAGATACACCTCTATTCGTTGGCGGGCATCACTATTTCGCTGGGCCTGATCATCGACAACACCATCGTGATGGTGGAACATATCCGCAGCCGAGGTAACAAGCGCGTATTCGTGGCTATCCTGGCGGCAACACTCACCACTGCCATTTCGCTTTCGGCAGTCTTTTTCTTAGATGACCGGATCAAACTAAATCTGATAGATTTTGCCATTGTGGTGATCATTAACCTCATGGTATCATTAGCCAGCGCGTGGTTTCTTACACCGTCGTTGTGTTCCAAACTGGCGGGAAAATATAGTCGGCAGGAGCAGCCAGCAGTCGGCAGGAGCAGCCAGCAGTCGACAATTCCGAAAAAGCGGTTTAATCTTTTCCGGATAAGGCGGATACGTTTTTTTAAACGAAAATCCAAGCTCCGCCGGCCTGCAGCTTTTTCTTCACGCATTTATACAGTCGTTATTTCAGGTATACGGCGTTATCGTTGGATTGCATGGGTGGTATTCATCCTCGGGTTTGGACTTCCCGTATTCCTGTTGCCCAATAAGGTAGAAGGAGAAAGCCGTTGGGCAAATATTTACAACAAGACATTGGGTAGTCCGTGGTATGTCGAAAAAGCTAAGCCGATAGTCGACAAGGCGCTGGGAGGAAGCTTACGCTTATTTGTACAATTTGTATACGAAGGATCCCAGTGGAATCCCGATCGTGAACGCACCACCTTATACGTCCGGGCATATATGCCGCCGGGAGCTACTATCGTACAGATGAACAAATCAATGGAAACGTTGGAGCAATATTTGTCCGGATTCAGAGAAATCGACCAGTTTCAAACGAATATATACAACGCACAAAACGCCAGTATCAGTATCACCTTCAAAAAGGAACATGAGTTCGGTTATTTTCCGCATCACTTGAAAAGCCAATTGATCACATGGGGTATTAATTCGGGAGCAGCAGACTGGGTGGTGCATGGAGTAGGTGATTCGTTCTCGAACCGTATGTACGAAACCAACGGACAATATCGCATCCAGCTCTACGGATACAATTTTGATCAATTATACGGATACGCCGAAGATATACGCCGGAAATTATTGCAAAACCCGCGTATCAAAGAAGTAAATTTGATGAGCCGGTATACATGGGAAAAAAATATCAACCGCGAGTTCACGCTTACGCCTGATATCGGGCGGTTGGCCATGAGTGGCATTTCTTTGCCGCTGTATTTCAGCATGGTTCGCAATGCTGCCGGCAACGAACAATTGGCTCTGACAACTATCATCGATGGAACATACCAACAAATCAAATACCGCGCCAAGCACCTGGCCGAAACTGACCGTTGGTTGCTCTACAACAATTTATTATATTCAGGCGATTCGTACCTCAAGCTTTCATCGATGAGCGAGATGGTAAAAGATGCCGAACAAATGGAAGTTTGTAAGGAAAACCAGCAATATACGATGGTAGTGTGTTATGACTACATCGGTTCGGCAAAATTCGGCAGCAAACTGCATGAACGTACGACAAAAGAAACCAACGAAATATTGCCATTAGGATATAAGGCTGAGGCAGTCGGATGGGGTGGCTGGTGGCAAAAAGAAAAGAAACAGTATTGGCTCATTCTGCTGATCATAGTAGTGATGTATGTGCTTTGCGCGATACTGTTCGAGTCATTGTGGCAGCCATTGGCCGTTATCAGTTTGGTTCCTTTTGCCTTTATCGGATTGTTTCTCACCTTTTACCTGTTCCACTTGAACTTCGACCAGGGTGGCTTTGCGGCTTTTGTGCTGCTTTGTGGCCTTACGGTAAATGCAGCCATCTATATCATTAACGATTACAACAATTTACGAAATTCATCGCCTTGTTCATCGCGCCGTTTATACATGCAGGCATTGCACGGCAAGATAACGCCTGTGATGCTTACCATCTTGTCTACCATCCTCGGATTGATACCTTTCGTCGTAGGCGAACACCGCGAGCCGTTCTGGTTTGCCCTTGCTGCCGGAACAATGGGCGGGCTGTTGTTTTCATTGGTCGGAATATTATTCTACCTACCGTTATTTTTCTTTAAAAGAAAACGGGTTTGAAAAGAAAAACTACTTTTGTAACCTGTTTTTAATACACATCAAATCTGAAAATGAAAAAAGGAAAAACCGTTTCGATCCCCACCAGCGTGGAAGCTCAAATACGTACACGCGCCCGCAATTTACCCATTGATAAATGTTATATCAATGAGGATTGGAAGGAATTACAGTATGCAACCATTTTTATTGTACGAAAACATACCAATGGTAATCATACTATCGGCAGATACCTGGTAGACCTGAAACTTTTGGGAGTCAAGGATTGTACCTATCAATTCAATGAATCACCATTGTATATGGACGAAATAATTGAGGATACACGAGATATTTCATTGGTCGAATGCGATTATAACCTGGCGCACAACATCATATATGCCGGATTGGAGTTTGCTGAAGATTACGGTTTTGCACCTCATAAAGATTTCAAAACAGCACAATATATCCTCGAAGAAGATTCGGATGATATACCCCTGATGGATGATATACCGTTGGGCGATGATGGAATTCCGGTATTGATTGTACGGCACGGGGAAAACAAATCCCGTGAAATGTCTATTTTAGACAAAACGGCTAATGGCGATTATAACGTTGTTTTCCTTGACGAAAATGGAAAGCCGGTCGATGACCAATATGATGACGACTATTACGAGGATACGTACAACAACGTGATGGATGAAATCCTGAAAACAGGAGTAGACCGGTACATAGAAGAACTCAAGGAGCTTTCCGGGTCTCCGAGGAAAGTACAGGTAATCACCGACGTGATATGCCTGAGCCTCCATTCCGAAGAGGAACTGGAATGGATTGATCTTGCATATGACCAACTCATCAGAGACCCGCGGATACTACAGGATATTGAAAAAGAACCGGAAGAAGAGTACAAGGAGTTACTTGCCGAATATAATGTTTTGATGGATGATGGAGAAGAAGAGAATGCGCTTCACGAATTGGTGTCGTTAATGGATAGTCATCCGGATATCTCCTATTTCTGGGAATTCTACATATGGCATCTTTCGTCGGATGAACAATTGATTGACGATGTAGCCATCCAGGAAGCTTATTCACAATTTCCCGATGATCCTACAATCAAGGCTTTGTATGCCGAGTGGCTGGCCCAGGAAGAACGTGCAGATGATATTCTGGAATTTTTCAACCATATTCCCGATCTGAATGCCCTTACCACAGAACAGGTCAGCATTGCTCCTTCAGCTTTGACCAGTTTTTGTTGCGCCTATGCTATGGCATGGATACTAAAAGGCGAAATTTTGAAAGCCGAACCCTACTACCAAGTGATTGTCCGAATCGGCTATAATGACGGTATCGCATTTGACGTACAACGCATGATGACGCATTTGAAGATGGAGAATTTATCCGAAATGCATCCGGAAGAAGAATAAAAAAAGCCTTAAACCGTGCTAAAGTCTTTATGATGATATACCGACCCTGTCAGCAGCTTCGCAGCCTGACAGGTCCTTGACGTGGCGATAGACTTGTCAGAGTCATTAACTAAACGTCATTGTATAAGTAATAATACTTACCATTACCGTGTGAAGCTGTTTACCACTATCGTGTGAAACAGGTTACCATTACCGTGTGACAATGGTTCACACGGTAATGTGATCAACTCTATTTCATATCGCCGATTACCTGTACTGCTTCTTCGATAAAAATATCCGTATTCAAGTCGGAAATCCATTTTTCAGAACGGGCTATTTTGGCAGTGTCGTTTGCTATGGCAGCTTTGTCGACAATTAATGGCGCTACAACAAGGTTCGTTTTCTTTTTATTGAGCTCATCGAAACGTTTACTATCAGCTATCCGTTTTTCTTCTTTTGTACGGAATGCTTCTAACTTCAACGGCACACTACTTTCATTCTTCCAGTTTTTCATCACCGCTATCTGTTGCTCGATTAGTTTAAATCCTTCATTTTTGGATGTCCGGCTTACACTTTTCTTCCGCAATTGATCAACTGGTACAGGTTTTTTCCATATCTTATACTTTTCCGGCGATACGGAAGTCCATGGCAGGTAATTATCTTCGAATCGTTCACCGATTCCCAACTCACTGTACTCGTCAGGAAGAACGATATCAGGCGTCACGCCTTTCAATTGGGTAGAACCTCCATTGATACGGAAATACTTTTGAATAGTAATAAACAACGCACCAAGAGGTTTCAATTTATTCATATTTACCGGTAGGTATTCGTTCAGATCGGCCACTGTTTGCACCGTCCCTTTTCCATAGGTACTGGGGCCGCCTATGATCACAGCACGCTGATAATCCTGCATGGCAGCCGAAATAATTTCAGATGCCGAAGCGCTGAGCGAGTTGACCATGATCACCAAAGGTCCTTCGTAAGTAGGAGCCTGGTTGGATCCCGAAAATACACGAGGCAAGCCGATATTCGCTTTTACCTGGACAACCGGACCCGGGCCGACAAATAATCCGGACATCTTAATGACATCGCCCAAAGCGCCGCCACCGTTATTACGCAAATCAAGAATAATGCCCTGTACGTTCTCCTTTTTCAGCTTTTCAAGCTCTTTGGCGACATCGTCTGAGCTGGCGCGTCCTGTTGCCGTATGATTAAAATCGGCATAGAATTTAGGCAAATAAATATAACCAACCTTAGTCTTGGTTTTAGGATCGGTCATAACAGCCGATTTGGCATATGTTTCTTCGTCGATCACCACATCGCGGACAATGGCGATATTATGTATACTGCCATCTGCACGTTTAACGGTAAGGATCACTTTGGTTTCCTTCTTGCCCCGGATCAGCTTGACGATGTCATCCAACCGCATTCCAAAAACATCAACGGGTTCCTGTTCATTTTCCTGCCTCACTTTCGTGATCAGATCGTTCACTTTCAATTCACCCTGACGCCACGAAGGACTACCGACTACCAGCATGGTTACTTTCGCATAACCTTCTGAAGCTTGCAATTGTGCGCCAATTCCTTCAAACTGTCCCGACATGCTGATATCAAACCGGTCTTTATCACTGGGCGTGTTGTAGATGGTATGCGGGTCGAAAACAGAAACAATCGCATTCATATATACAGCAAACCAATCGTCATCATCCTGTGAATTACGGTATTGGAATACATCATTCTGCAACTTCAATACTTTTTTCCGTGCATCGGCTTCCAACTGATCCAAAGTTTTGTTTTTTACCGAGTCGGGAGCATTTGCCTGACCTTTCTGCATGTCGGCCAGACGTACCAATGTATGGTATTTCATATATTTGCGCCACGCATCTTTCAGCTCAGCGCTGTTTGCCGGCCAATCATTCTTGTCCGGATCAGGCTCGTACGTTTCGTCTTTGGTAAAATCGAAAGGTTGCGACAGTATTTCGCGGTAATAACCCTGTACTTCCGTACTACGCTTATTCAAGAGCGACGATGACAATTTATACAATTCGTAACTATTGTTATTGATCTCGTCATCGATTTTTGTCTTGTATGCCGACATTTGCCGGATATCTTCCTGCGTAAGGAATTGCTTGGTCGGATCCAACCTTTTCAAATATGCTGAAAAAACCTTTTCGGAAAACTGATCATTTATTTCGGGCGGACTGAAATGTTCCTTCTTAAGCAAATACAAAGACATCTCCTTGATGACTTCATCCTTTTCGGAACGTTTACAGAAAGAATATAATAACGTTATGGAAATAAGTGCAATCACTGCAACAGGAATAAACATCCTGATTTTGGCCCTTTTAAAAAAAGACCTTTTTGATGGGGTCATATATAAAGTAGATATATTTAACTGAATTTTAACAACACACAAAGTAAATATAAATATAACTAATGTGCAAATACCCTGCAAAAATGAACGCTGAGGAAATAAAGACAATGAAAGTTATCAACAACTAAAATCATTAAAAATCAATATTGTAACCCAAATAAAATGTTGAATTATGAAAATCGATGAATAAAAATACCTTAATTTCGATGTATCTTTGTTGGTTGCATCTGCCATACAGATGATACGGATTTTAGTGATGACAAGACTGGGTTTTAAATAATTGAAAGTTGAAAGTTGAAATTCATAACTTATCATTCATTTATCAGCAAGCGCTTACACATTAGTTTCGTAAAAACCTGTTTAATATTGTTAAATTGATCTGTATTTTAATCAAAATCGAAAAATCCAAGAATGAGCGAAGAATTAGACGAAAGAGACGAAAACATAGAGGGGTCGATGGATGAAACGATGGAAGAACCGGCGTCGGAAGACGGTAAATATGACGCCCTGCTAAATGTAGAGGAAGGAAAAACCCACCGCATCACAGGGATGTTCCGTGATTGGTTCCTGGATTATGCATCATACGTAATCCTCGAACGGGCTGTGCCTCATATCGAGGACGGGCTCAAACCGGTACAGCGCCGTATCCTGCATGCCATGTTCCGTATGGATGACGGGCGATTCAACAAAGTCGCCAACGTTATCGGGTTCACCATGCAATTTCACCCGCACGGCGATGCGTCTATTGGCGATGCATTGGTGCAGCTCGGACAAAAAGACCTGCTCATCGAAACCCAGGGAAACTTCGGAAATATTCTTACGGGCGACCGGGCGGCGGCTCCCCGTTACATCGAAGCGCGCTTGTCGAAATTCGCACTCGAAGTCGCATTTAATCCAAAGACCACCGAATGGATGTCGTCATATGACGGACGCAACAAGGAACCGGTAACACTTCCGATGAAGTTTCCCCTGCTGTTGGCCCAAGGCGTCGAAGGAATTGCCGTGGGTCTCGCATCCAAAATACTACCACACAACTTCAACGAATTGATCGATGCTGCCATCTCGTATCTCAAAAATGAACCTTTCGAATTGTTTCCCGATTTTCCAACAGCGGGCTTGGCCGATTGTGCCAATTACAACGATGGTATGCGCGGTGGTAAAGCAAAGGTACGCGCCCGGATCAATAAATTGGACAACAAGACTTTATCCATCACCGAAATTCCATTCGGGCTGGATACTTCCAAGCTTATCGAGTCGATTGTAAAGGCTAACGACAAGGGTAAGATCAAAATCAAAAAGGTAGATGACAACACGGCTCAAAACGTTGAAATAATTATACAATTGGCCAACGATGTATCGCCCGATATGACCATTGATGCGTTATATGCCTTTACTGATTGTGAAATTTCGATTTCCACATATGCCTGTGTCATCAGAGATAACCAGCCGGTATTTTTCAGTGTATCGGATATCCTGCGCCTCAATACCGAACAAACAAAGTATCTGCTCGGGCGGGAACTTGAAATCCGGATGAACGAACTCGAAGAAGACTGGCATTATTCATCCTTGGAAAAAATATTTTTCGAACAACGCATTTACCGCGAACTGGAAAAGGATTCTGCATCATGGGACGACCAACTGATTGCCATCGACAAGGCTTTCGACCCTTATCGTTCTTTGCTGCGACGCGAAATCAAGCATGAGGATATCGTGAAACTGACCGAAAAACCAGTGCGCCGTATCTCGAAATTCGATATCAAAAAAGCCGACGAACACATCAAAGGTGTTGAGGACGAAATAGAAAAGGTAAAAGCTGATCTTGCAAATCTTGTCCGTTACACAATTGATTATTTCAGGCGGATTAAGAGAAAGTATGGTATAGGCCGCGAACGTAAAACAGAGTTACGCAGTTTCGACACCATAGCCGCCACCCGTGTAGTGATTGCCAATGAAAAACTATATGTCAATTGGGAAGAGGGTTTCGCGGGTTATGGCCTGAAAAAGGACCAGTATGTATGTGACTGTTCGGATATGGACGAAATCATTGTTGTCCGTAAAGACGGGTCATATATCGTAAGCAAGGTATCCGAAAAATCATTCATGGGTAAGAATCTGCAATATGTGAATGTATTCCAGCGGAATGACAATCGTACGATTTATAACGTAATATATCGCGATGGGCGCAATGGGCCTATTATGATCAAGCGTTGCGCTATTTCGGGTATCACGCGTGACAGGGAATACCATCTCACGAAAGGCATAGAGGGTTCGCAATTGCTCTATTTCAGCGCCAATCCTAATGGAGAGGCCGAATTATTGCGTATCACGCTTAAACCCCGTCCCCGCTTGCGTAATCTAACGATGGATGTCAATTTTGCCGATGTGGCTATCAAAGGACGGGATGCTCAGGGTAATATCCTCACACGTTATGCTATCCACAAAATCATGCTCAAGGAAAAGGGCGGTTCGACCCTTGGAGGGAAACCAATTTGGTGGGATGCAGACGTACAGCGTCTAAACGAGGATAGTCGCGGTACTTTACTTGGTGAATTCACAGGAAAGGATAAACTGTTGATCATCACCAAAGACGGTAACTATCGTACATCGGGTTACGATGTGTCCCTGCATTTTGAGGATAATATCCAACTGATAGAAAAATACGATGCCACGACAATTTTTTCAGCCGTATACTATGATCCCGAGTCAAAGTTCTGGTATCTGAAACGTTTCCTGTTTGAACAGTCGGCACAGCTTACTTCATTTGTGGGCGAGGGCATACAACAATTAAAATGCCTGAGCCGTGAAATACGTCCGCGTTTTAAAATCGTTTTTGGCGGCCTCTCAAAACACAAACCTGAGGAGATCATCATCGCCGACGAATTCATTGGTAAAAAAAGCTTCCGTGCCAAGGGAAAACGCTTGTCAACCCTCGAAGTTGCCCGGGTAGAGGAAATAGAACCGTTACCGCCTGCCGAACCTATCCCATCGCAAGAAAATACACCGCCTGAGCCCGAATCTCCTGTTCCTGTAGACCGGTTTCCCGACATTCCTTTCGAGGTAGACAGCAAGGTAGAGCAAGGAACATTGGGGTTGTAAGAAGTAGTAAGCATTAATTTTTTTACACCCCACCTGTTAGGCCCCCCGTTCGGCAGAATATGTAGCACCGTTAAGCGAGGCTTCTCCAAGATAACTTTTCCGAGAATAGGCAGTATCATCAACATGATAATCAATGAATAATCCCGGGGCAGAGCCCCGAGGTTATTCATTAAGCTAATGTTTCGTTTAAAAAATTATCAAGTAATGTACAAATTAAAATCATTATCATTAGTAGGTTTGATCGTTGGAATAACGTTGTTTGTGGGCTGTAACACTATACGCAATCTTGTAACAAATAAGCCCAAATCCGATGTGTCAATAAGGCAAAATGACTTGTATGGTAAATGGAAATGGGTTGCTGCTACTCCTTCAGAAAATAGTACCAATTATGTTATTTCATCAAATCAGTTTGTTTACACTGCTGACCAACCAAGTAATCAAACTAACAACGGTATTTTTACGATAGACATATTAAATTGGACAGTAATTCAAAACAAGGGTGATAATCAAGCAACATTTCCAAGCGGTTTTAGAATAGAGGGAGTGATCAAAAGTAAGTATGGAGATGTCTTAAACGGACAAAATGTTGGCGATTCTCTTTGTAGAGATTTTTATTTGAATTCTCGAAAAGACAAATTAGTAAGAAGCACTTCTAACACTGCTGTTGTTCATGAAAAACAACCATAAAAACAAAAACGTTTCCTAATGTCCATAATATGGACAAAATGTCAGCTACCAACTTTACGACCTGCTTTTCAGGCAGGGTAAAAGCATAGTTTGCAACTTTTGCCAACTGCATCATCTTCGACATCAAGGGCAAAATAATACTCAATTATCAATCACTTAACAATCCAGGTCAACCTGTGCCAGATGCTTTCGAGAGGGCCTTGTTTGTGGTTTTTCAGCCACCATTTGCAAAACCAGACCTGGAGAAAGAAAAAAGCAATGCCTATGAGGAGGCTAATCGTATATCCGCAATAGCGGGCAAGGTAAAATCCGAATGGAAAATAAATAATAGCTCCCCCGATAGATTGCGAAACGTAGTTAGTTAGGCTCATGCGTCCGTAAAAACGCAAGTTAGTGGTCAATTTCCTGAATGCAGCTTTTTGATAGAGCAGCATAAACGAAGCTACCAATACAATGGTAAAAGCCAACTTTTGCCACATGTCCAGCACAACGCCTACTGTCTGCTTGATCATAGCCGCGTCGGCATTGTCATATAACTCTGTCTTTAGCTGGTACAGCGGTGCAAACAAAACAGCCGATATGATCAATGCTTTTACCCAGAAACGGATATTGGTATCCGACGAAATAAATAAACTGCGCCTGCCGGTCAGCAGCCCCAACAGGAAAAGTCCTGCTGTCTGCAGGAAACGCCCGGCGCCGATAGCCCAGAACAAACTCGCCTTCTGTCCCAGAGTAATGTTCTTGGTAATAAATGTCCAGAACTGTCCTTCCTTGGTATACGCAGCCACTTCGCTGTACATGGCGCTAACGCACAGGTCGGGTAACGAATGAGAAGGATTGAAAAGGCTGATGATATAATGATACCATTCCACTGGTTGTGCAAGGAGGATGAGAGCCAAAGCCAACACCGCTTTGTCGCTCCACTTGCGCACAACAAAAAGTACAATCCCCACGATAGAAAACAACAATAGTACATCTCCGGCAGGAAAGAACGCGGCATTGATGGTTGCAAAACCGGCCAGCAGCAACAATCTCCACAGAAAACGGTATCCGAAGTCGTTCCCCTTTACCTGTTGGTTCGAATATTGGATATAAAAGGTAAAACCAAATAAAAGTGCAAAAATGGCGTATGCTTTCCCGGCAAACAGTGAAAATGTAACGCTAAATACACCCGCATCAAGCACATTCAACCATGCCGGAACATTTGCCGCATCGGGATAAACCGGGAAAATAAAATGTTCCAGGTTGTGAACCAATAAAATGGCCATAACAGCAAAACCGCGTAATGCGTCAACCGCTTCAATACGGGATTTTTTCGGAGTGTCTTGTTGTATATTCATTGTGGCTGTTCAAAAACGACAAATATACACGAAAAGATACCGGGGCGAATCATGTTTTTGTGGCATTGTGCACTTATCCGCTGTTTTTTACCTTACAAACCGTCTCATAGCTCCTACCATTCCTTCGTAATCTATTGGGCTTTCCAATGCCATATTACACTGGCTGTCCTTGATCACTTGCTGGTAATCAATACATTTACCTGGAATAATAAGTACCGTTGGCAAACCGGCACGAACTGATTTTACTTGCCGGATTTCTTCGATATCTATCCCTTCGAAGGCCGCAGTATCGGTTACCACCACATCAACATGGTTCGTCTGCGAAATAAAGTCGAACCACTGTTGTATGTTTTCAGCATGGTGTACGGTAAACCCCGCCATTACAAGTAACTGTTCATAATATTTGTATTTCAGGACTTCGGGTTCGACCACCAATGCCGATTTGTGAGCAAACGGCTTATCATCAATACTTACTTCGCCAGGCAATTCGTCGAAGAAATGTTCGTTTTGACGAGTAATAGGCAGATAGGATATGGTGAAATAGAACGACGATCCCGTTCTTTCGGTTGACTCCACCCGCATTTCGCCACCCATCAGTTGTACGAGACTGCGCGAAATGGTCAGTCCAAGGCCAGTACCGCCATATTGGCGACTATTGCTCAGTTCGGCTTGACGGAAACGTTCAAAAATGACTTCCAGCTGATTTTTTGCCAACCCGATGCCGGAATCCTCCACCACAAATTCCAATTTGTCATAAGCTGATTGACGGTATCCAAAACGGATGTAACCTTTGTCGGTAAACTTGACAGCATTACCTATCAGGTTGTTGAGTACTTGACGTAACCGCATCGGGTCGACGTAAATGACACATTGATCGATAAATTCGCTGTCATCAAGTATCAAAGCAATCCGTTCCTTGTTATTGGCCTGCAGGTAAGTTTCGAAAAATACCTGCAATTCTTTCATCAGGTCGTTTACCCGAAAAGGTACGGGACGGATATTCATCTGTTTGGCTTCTATTTTGGCTACATCGATGATGTCGTCGATCAGCTTCACCAACTGTACGCTGCTGTTGTTGATCACATTGATATATTCCTGCCGGCGTTTGGGTGATAGATTGTCCGAAGCCAGGAAATTGAGGAATCCTACGATACCGTTGAGCGGTGTACGTATCTCATGTGACATGTTGGCAAGGAAAGCCGATTTCAACTTATCCGACTCTTCGGCTTTTTCTTTGGCGCGTATCAGTTCCATTTCACTCATTTTACGCTGTGTGACGTCGCGTATTACCATGATAATAGATGTTGTACGCCCCTCGGTATCTTTGACAGGCGCCGACGAGATTTCGCCGAAAAATTCCGAACCATTCCGGCGTACCAGTAACAGTTGCGGCACAAACGACACATTGTCGTTCACTAAATTACCAAACAGCGTGTATGCTTGCCGGAAGTCATGCGAGTGGACGAATTTAGGCAAACGTAGGGTACTGATATTGGTATTTTCCTCCACGCCGAACAGTTCCATTGCTTTGGGTGAGACATAACGAATATACCCGTCGGGATCACACACTACAATAGCATCAGGCGAAGCCACCGTCAACTGGCGGTACATCTCTTCCGACTGGCGTACAGCCTCTTCGGCGCGCTTGCGATCGGTAATATCGGTGGAATATTCCATTTGTACTAACCGTCCGTTTACCCATTCGATAGCTGCATCGGTATTCTCAAACCATCTACCGGTGGACTCGTTGTAGTGTTCCCAATGGTACAAACCGGTCGGGCTGTTATGCTCGTCGCGCAGATGCTGCCTGGGGCAGAAATCGCATATTTCGGTTTTATTAGGTTGCAATACTTTCCAACATTCCGTACCCTCAATATCGTCACCCATCGTTTCCTTAATCTTCTTATTGGCGAAGAGGATTTTCGATGTATCGAGATCGGTTACAAAAATATTGGCATTAACATTATCCAATACTGTACGCATCGTTTGCTGCGATAATTGTATCTCCATTTCGGCCTGATAACGGCGCGTAGTGGTCGAGATAATTTGTGACAGGCTGATCAATAGATCCAATTCGCTTTGTTCCCACTGGCGGTATGACATGCATTCGTCAAATCCGACGAATCCGTAATTTACACCGTTGGCAGTAAGTGGAAATACCAGCAGGGACTTCACTCCTTGCTCTTTCAAAACTTCTGCGGATACAGGGTTTAGAGTATCCACATTGGATGTATTGATGTATTTTCCTACATTAAATGCATCGAACCAATCCTGCATGTATTCGATAGGTATATTTTGCATACTGTCTACCGTGGTGTCTATACCTTTTTTACACCATTCGTAGGTATTGCTCACCATAGTGCCTTCGGTGTTTTTTTCGAAAATATACACACGACTCACTCCCGTATATTTGCCCATTTCGGCAAGCGATATATTCAACGCATCGGGCAGGCTATCTGACGATTGTACTACCTGTAACACCTTGATTAATACGGCCTGTTGCCGGCGCGTATTTTCCAAATCCTGTTCGGCCTGTTTGCGACCGGTAATATCGATCATGAATCCGTCCCAGACGCGTGCTTCGTCATCGACAGAATGGTGGCTCGAACGCATGTGTATCCATTTCAATTTTCCCGATTTGGTCACAATGCGGTATTCCACATCGATATTACTCTGCGACTCGTCCTTATTATAGAAATTTATGAGCTTGGCTTGATCTTCAACATATATACAATTGTGAAATAATGAAATATCAGCCATAGCATCTTCCACTTCGATTTCGAACATGTCAGTAAAATAACCGCTGATGTATGTAAACCAAGAGTTTTCCATACTTCTATCCATCATCTGATAAATGACACCGCCTGGCAGGTTGTTGCTCAGTGATACCAAACGTTCCTGGCTGGCCACTAATTCACGGGTTTTAAGCTCGACCATCAATTCCAACTGTGTCCGGTATTGTTCCAGTTCCATGTCCGCCATCTTTTGTTCCGTGATGTCCCACAGGATACGTCCGAAGAAACAGGTTTCGGCCATGCCAATGGGGAACATGGATACCTGCATGTAACGTTTCGAGTCATTGGGCATATACAATACCAATTCTTCGATGATGGGATCCTGTTTGTTACCCCCTTTGAAATAGTCGATGCGTGACTGCTGCAACTTTTCAAAGACCTTCGGTTGACGTTCTTCCTCCGCCAAGAATTTCCACAATAAATCCCATTCGTATTTACCCAGGGTTTCTTCGCGCGAAAGTCCCGTTATTTGTTCTAATGAACGATTCCATTCAACTACCCTGCCATCGTTGTCCAGTATCATGATACCTTCGAAAGATTGTTCAATGAAGTTCCGGACTTTACTTTCGCTGTCCTCCAGTTTTTGCATGATCTCCTTACGAGCTGCAATCTCATGTTGTAACTGGCCGTTTTTTGTATGCAATTCTTCATTGGTGACGGCAAACTCTTCGTTGGTGGCGTACAATTCTTCATTGGTTGCATACAGCTCCTCGTTGGTGGCTTCGAGTTCTTCAGTACGTTCCTTTACCAAACGTTCAAGCTCCTCACGGTACACTGCCAATTCAGTTTCGATACTTTTACGTTCGGTAATGTCAAGGATATACCCGTCAGTCATTATCCAATCTTCCTCCCATCGGGGAACTGCTGCTATTTGTAACCACCGCTGTTCGGTATTCGTATAATTGTAACGGACTTCAGCATTGAATTCGATGAGGTTGACCAGGCTTTCATACATTTTGGGGACAATCTCCGTAAGGTCTTCGGAATGTATTCTCATGAATGGTAACGAAACATTCTGTAAGGCATCGGCAAGCGGGATATTGCTAATCTTTTCCCATGGAGCGCTCGCGTACGAAAGCTGTAAGTGTTGCATCCAGCTTTTCTGTGCTCCAGGTTGCAAAAGTTCCTGTTTTTCAATCTGGAAACGGAACAAACATCCATTGGGTAAGTTATCGCCCAGCGCCTGTAGTCGATCTTTTTCTGTCATGACTTCCCGCTCGGCTTCTTTACGGCGTGTCACATCAAGGATAATACCATCCCACACAATTATATCACCCTCCAGGTGTGGGTGCGACGCCATTTGCACCCAGCGTGGACGGCCATTGTTGGACACCCGTATCTCACAGTTGAAATTGGTTATCGTTTGGGCACTCTCTTGTATCGACTGTTGCAAGTATGGCAAATCATCGGCATACACTGCCCTGAATACATTTGTAATATCGCTTAAGGCATCGGTATCCGGAACCCCTGTTACCTTTTCCCAGGTAGCGCTCACATAAGATACGTTCATTTGCCCTGTTTGCGTATGAAGCATAAAACGGTACAAACATCCGCCGGGAATATTGTCGCCTAACGCCTGTAAACGGTTCTTTTCAGTCTCCAATTCACGTTCAGCCTCTTTACGACGGGTAATATCCGTCATAATACCATCCCATATTACCTTGTTACCATCAATATGCGGATGTGATGTTATTTGTATCCAACGGATATTGTCTTTATTGTGGATACGGATTTCCATATTGAAATTGGTCAGATTTTTTTCGCTTTCTTCGGTAGCCTCTATCAAACGCTGCAAATCGTCGGGATATACGATGCTGAAGTATGCGTCCATGCCATTGGATACGGATTCGGACGTAAGTCCAGTCACCATTTCCCATGTAGCGCTTACATATTCCATGTACATCTTTTCTGTATCCTTGTTGAGAATTAGGCGATACAGGCTTCCCTCGGGAAGATTATTACCTACAGCTTCCAACCGTTCTTTTTCGGCCACCAACTTGCGCTCAGCTTCCTTACGCCATGTTATGTCAAGCAGGATTCCATCCCATATTACCAGATTGTCCTCCATGTGTGGACGCGATATCAGCTGTACCCAGCGGTTTTCTCCCTTTAGTTCGAAACGCATCTCTATA
The DNA here is from genome assembly GCA_031551645.1 of Bacteroidales bacterium. GTDB lineage: Bacteria > Bacteroidota > Bacteroidia > Bacteroidales > UBA4181 > JAIRLS01. The sequence continues at coordinate 28,739 of JAVBNI010000219.1, forward strand.
TTGAAATTCGACATGGTTTTTACATTCCCGTGCATGGCTTCGACCATTCTCAGATAGTCTTCCGGATTCACCTTTTCGAAAATAGCACTGGCATCCTCCATAGCAACGCTTGTCGGTACTCCTGTTACTTCGCCCCATGTAGAACTTACATATAACATTTGCATGGCCCCTGTGACCGGATCGAGTGAAAAACGGTACAGGCAGCCGTCGGGAATATTGTTACCCAATGCCTCAAGACGTTCTTTTTCGGAACGTAATTCCTGTTCGGCAGTTTTACGTTGAGTGACATCCAGGATAAAACCATCGGAATAGACCATATTTTCCACCCTGTGTGGATGAGATGATATCTGGCACCATTTTTCGAAACCGTCCGGGTGTTGATATCGAACTTCCAGATCAATATTTTCTAATATGTTGACACTTTTGTATATGCCTTCCATAAGGTAAGAAACATCATCGGGGTGTACACGTGCAAAAACAGCTTTGATATCCAACATCGAGTCCTCGACTGTCATGCCGAGCGTCTTTTCCCATGTTCCACTTACATAATCCATTGACATTGTCTCTGTCTGCATGTCCATTTTGAAGCGGAACAATGTTCCGTTTGGAAAATTATCACCCAGAGCCTGCAAACGTTCTTTTTCGGCAACCACTTGTTCTTCTGCTTCCTTGCGCCGCGTTACATTGAGCATAATACCATCCCATATGATGAGATGGCCTTCTGTATGCGGATGTGATGCCATTTGTAACCAGCGATTGTATTCCTGTCCTCCTCCGTATATAATACGTATTTCATAATAGTGATTGGTCATCGTCGAGACACTTTCCTGTATTGATGCCTCCAAGCGAGTTAAATCTTCGGGATGTACCGAGCCAAAGACTGACCTAATATCTTCCATAGCTTTTTCGGCTGGTACCCCGGTAACTGCTTCCCAAGTAGAACTCATATATATCATATACATTCTACCTGTTTGTTTATCAAGCGCAAAGCGGTAGAGACATCCGTTGGGGATGTTGTTGCCAAGCGTTTCCAAGCGATCACGTTCAACCACCAATTCTTCCGTTTTTGCAGCAAGTTGTCGTTCCACCAACTTACGTTCAGTGATATCGAGGATAAATCCGTCAGAAAACACAATATTTTCTTCGCGATGCGGATGGGCCGACAAATGGAACCATTTCAGGGTCCCGTCACTGTGGATGTAACGTATTTCTGTATTAAAATTGGTGAGAGTGACAACACTTTCGAGAATACTGTTCATCATGCCTGGCAAGTCGTCGGGATGTACCTTTGCAAATACTGTCCGGATATCCCTCAGCGAATCTTCCATGCTTGTGTTCATAAATTTTTCCCATGTGCCACTTACATAATCGAATGACATTTGTTCGGTTTCCGTATCCATCTTGAAGCGGAACAAGGTGCCGTTAGGAAAATTATCACCTAATGCCTGCAAACGATTTTTTTCCGAGAATAACGCCTGTTCGGCATTTTTACGGTTGGTAATATCCAAGACAAAACCATCGGAATACACCATGTCACCTTCACGGTGGGGGTGTGCCGATACCTGAAACCATTTTTCGGAACCATCGGGATGTAGATAGCTTAACTCTATTTCTATATTACTCATATTATCAGCAGTTTGCTTGATGTTTTCCATGAATCGGGGCAAATCGCCGGGAGCTACACGTTCCAGCACCCTCCGGATATCCTTTAGGCATTCTTCAGCCGATAGTCCCATCATTTTTTCCCAGGTATCACTCACGTAATCCAGATATAATTCTTCCGTCTGCATGTTCTTGATGCAGCGGAAAAGTGTTCCATTAGGCATATTGTCGCCCAACGCCTGCAAACGTTCTTTTTCCGAGACCAACTCGCGTTCGGCACGTTTACGGTCAGTGATGTCGAGCAAAAACCCGTCGGATACCACCGCACCATTTTCCAAATGCGGATGTGAAGCAATATGCATCCATCGCATACTACCGTCGGGATGTAAATAACGCGCTTCCGTGTCCACATTGCACATCTCTTCGCAGCTCTTGAACAATTGAACTCCTAATTCGGGCATGTCGTCGGGATGAATTCGTCCCATCACGGACGTTACGTCTTCCAGCGTTTTCTCGGCCGATATACCTGTAGTTCGTTCCCAAGTGGCACTGACATATTCAAAACTCAAATTCTGAGTTTCATGGAAAGCTCTGAACCGGAACAGCGAACCGTTGGGAAGGTTATTTCCCAATGTCTCCACACGTTCTTTTTCTGCTAATAATTGTTGGTCGGCATTCTTACGGTCGGTAATGTCCATCACCATCCCGTCGAAAATGATCCAGTCGCCTTCGTGGTGTGGCGCACCCGAAATCTGTAACCAACGCATATCGCCCTCGGCATACCAATAACGGACTTCCACATTGAACGGAACCATTTCGACAGTTGTTCGTATGACTTCGGCCATAAAGCCAGAAAAATCATCTTCATGGACTTTGGAGAAAACAACATTGGCATCCTCTTTCGAAGTTTCAGCGGGCGAATTCAGAATCCGCTCCCAATTGTCGCTCATATATGCCATTCGCATCAATTGCGTTTGCGGATTGATGGCAAATTGGCATAAACACCCGTTCGGGACATTATCTGTCAGTGATTTTAATCTCCTCTGTTCGTCCGCTAATTTTTGTTCTGCCCATTTGCGTTTGCTCACATCGATCAGGTAACCGTCCGAAACTACATATTCGCCCTCGTAATGTGGGTGCGATGCTATGTGGAACCACCGTATCGTACCATCAGGATGCAGGTATCGCGCTTCCGTATTGACGTCGGTCATTTTAATGGCACTCTCGTCGAACTTTTCCATCATACCGGCAAAATCGTCGGGATGAACATGTGCAAAAACATTTCGCACATCTTTTAAAGTATCTTCAACCGAAACACCGGTTGTTTTCTCCCATGTAGTACCTACGTATTCGAAGGTCATATATTCCTGCAAATTACGCGACCTATAACGGAATAAACTACCATCAGGTAAGTTGTTACCCAAAGCTTCGAGACGTTCCTTTTCGGCCAGTAATTGCCGGTTGGCATTTTTACGCTCGGTAATATCTAAAATAAAGCCGTCGGAAACTACATGGCCATTTTCATAATGCCGGTGCGCCGAAATCTGTAACCAACGCATATTGTCAGGAGTATGATAGAACCGAAACTCTCTGTCGAAATTATCTTGTTGTTCATCGTATGTTTCCCATATGTTGTTAACCAACAACGGCAAATCGTCGGGATGTACTTTTGATAAAGGAATATTGATGTCGCGCAAAGCATCTTCTACAGAGGTATTGGTGAGCTTTTCCCATGTTTTGCTCAGGTATGAGAATGATATTTTTCTATTTTCCTCATCAAAATTGAAACGGAACAGGCATCCGTTGGGAAAATAATCGCCCAGAGCCTGTAAACGGTCTTTTTCGGCAAGCAATGCCTGTTCGGCTAATTTTCTTTCGGTAATATCAATGATAAACCCGTCCCATACAATCATATCGTTTTCAATACGCGGGCTTGACGATGCCCTTAGCCAACGTACATGGCCGTTGTTGCGCAGGAACCGGAATTCGTATAGGAATTTACCCAAAGTAACTGCACTTTCCTCAATGGCCCTTGTATACTCAGGTAAATCGTCCGGATGCACCTTCGTTAGTGTACTTCCAAAATCGGCCAGCGTATCTTCTACCGGTATTCCCGTCATGGAGAACCAAGTACGGCTCAAATATGTGAAACCCAATATTTTTTGGGTACGGAAGTTCATCATGAAACGGAACAAACACCCGTCGGGCATGTTATCACCCAAAGCCTGTAAGCGGTCCTTTTCCATGAGCAACGCTTGCTCGGCCACCTTCCGGTCGGTAATGTCCTGAATAAAACCATCCCACACAATCAAATGTCCTTCCATGTGCGGATGTGTAGCGGCGTTCATCCATTTGATTTCATTCCCCACAATGACACGCGCTTCTACATTGAAATTATTAAGCGTGACAGCGCTTTCCTGTATCTTTTGCATAAATACCGGCAAGTCGTCGGGATGTAATGTCCCAAAAGCAACATTAATGTTGCGCAAGGATTCTTCGGCGGATACGCCAAGTACCGACTCCCAGGTTTTGCTGACGTATGCCAGGTTCATTTCTTGTGTTTGCGTGTCGAGTACGAAACGCAGTAAAGAACCGTTAGGTAAATTGTCCCCCAAGGCTTCGAGGCGTTCCTTTTCGACAATCATTTCTTTCTCAGCACACTTTCGATCGGTAATGTCCAACAGGAAGCCGTCATACACCAGCATCCCGCCTTCCATGTGTGGGTGCGATGAAATTTGTATCCAACGATATTCCGTGCCAGTGCGATAAAAACGAATTTCATCGTTGTAATCTACCGCATTCCGGGCAGCTTCCGTGATGTTATGCATCATCCCCGGCAAATCATCCGGGTGAACCCTCGCTAATATATTGGAAAAGTCTTGCAGGGCAGCTTCCGTGGATAGGTTCATTATGTGTTCGAAGGTTCCGCTCAGATACGCGAATTTTACTTCCATCGTTTCCGGATTGGTCACTGTGCGGTAGAGACATCCGTTGGGCATATTGTCGCCCAGTGCTTGTAATCGTTCCTTTTCAGCAATGATCTCCAGTTCTGCGCGTTTGTGATCGGTAATGTCTACAATGAAACCATCCCAGACGATATTAGGCCCTTCCATATGTGGTGTCGAAGATATCCTTCCCCAGCGCATCACACCTTTATCAAGCATGAAACGTATGTCTACCTGGAAACGCCCCATCTCCGCCAGGCTTTTTTCGAATGCCTGGATGTAAACTGGAAAGTCGTCAGGATGCATCCTTGTCATCAACAGGTTCAAGTCGTCAATAGCGTCTTTTACCGGTATTCCTGTGATATCCTCCCACGACTTGCTCATATAAGTGAAACCCATCTGCTGTGTTGTAGCATCCAGCTTAAACTGGTATAGGCAACCGTTAGGCATATTGTCGCCTAATGTTTGTAGACGATCCCTTTCGACAGTGAGTTTTTGTTCATTCTGTAAAAGAAGCTCCTGTGCACACACTTCTTCTGTGACATCTCGGCCAATACCGCCCAGCATTATTCCACCGGGCATATCCACTGGAAAATACAGTACATGGAGTATCCGGTGTTCTCCCGTTTTTTTGTGTGCTACATGCCGTACGATCATCTTTTGCTGCATGTCTTTCACCACTTGTTTCAACTCGGCTTCCAGCTTATCGCGTTCCTCGCCCGACTGTAATTCATCCGGGAGTCCCATCACAGCCACATCCCAGAGGAATTTGCCGATAGCCATTTCTTTGCTGAGCCCGGATATTCGTTCGTACCCGCTGCTCCACTCCCTGATGATACCGTTCTGGTCGGCTAACAATATTCCATCTGCCGAATGATCGAAAATGCCGCGTATAGTGTTTTCGCTTTCCAGTAAACGCGCTTCGCTTTCTTGCGCTGCTTGTAGTGTATCGTATATTGTTGTGAGATCCTTCACCACCAGCACATACCCCGTTGGTGTATTTCTGTTTTTTTCGACAAGAATGGGTGACACATTGCATGAGACGCGGAAATGCCTATCATTTTCCCCGCATCGCATGAAAATCTCATCGATCTGTACCATTTTACAGGTTTCAGCCTTCATCTTCAACGGGTCTACCAGTATAGCAAAATCGGCATCGAAACTAAACTGCATTACATCGGCTAAGGACTTATTTTTTGCTTTCAGATTGATAATTCCTGCCAGCTTTTCAGCCGTACCATTCAGCCGTTCGATACGTCCGTTGGAGTCGGTCAATATTACTGCCTCACCGATGCTTTTAAGGGTAACGAATAAATTCTCGTTGGCATCCTGTAACTTTTCCTCATATAGTTTCCGTTTACTGATGTCCTTAATCTTAACTAAAAAATGCGTGACCTTCCCGTCTGCATCGAACGTTGGTGTCGACACACAGGTAATCCATACAATTTCACCTGATTTGGTGAAAACACGGTGTTCGTGTTCGAAGCTCATTTCACCCTTAGCCAATTGCTCGGCTACATGCTTGACTAAAATGTCATAGTCATCGGGATGCAGGACATCCCGCCATCCCAATTTGCCTGACGTAAAATCTTCAGGTGAATAACCATAAGAAGAAATACTATCGGAAATGATTTCTACTGTCAGTCGCTCGTCATTCGCAGCGTACAGAACCGCCTCCCTGCTATGAGCAAAAAGATTGTTTAATGTTTTTGCCGGCAATACGCTTTCTTGCGTCTCCTTCAGTTGTATTTTCAAAGTCCGGATTTCATTCTCCAGTTGTGTAATACGGTCATTTGTTTGACTCATAAACAATCAAATGTTTTTCAGTGTGTCTTAAATAAAAATTTAATATAGAGGGTGTAAAGATAGGAGTAATTTTCTAAAAAAATAAACAATATAAAGGAGACTTTTACAATCATATTTCAAAGAGTTTTAGCTAAAACCTTTCAAAATTTTGTAAGAATCAAAAAGAAAACTAATTTTGTGACTTCAAAAAAATAAGTTTTTTATATTAATTTATTCATTAATAGTTATTTATGTTAAATCATTACGAGACCGTTTTCATTACAACTCCCGTTTTGTCTGACGCCCAGATGAAGGAAGCGGTTCAAAAATTCAAAAGCCTCATAGAGGGTGAAGGAGGCAAAATAGTAAATGAAGAAGATTGGGGCCTGCGCAAGTTGGCATATCCGATTCAGAAAAAAAGTACAGGTTTTTATTACCTGATTGATTTTAAAGCTGAAGGAGCTTTTATACAAAAACTCGAAACCGAATATCGGCGTGACGAACGTATTATCCGTTTTCTGACTTTTGCGATGGATAAATATGCGGTAGAGTATAGTGAGAAGAGAAGAAAAAAGAAACAAGAACAACCCGTAGAAAAAACAAAGGAGGAATAAATCATGGCACAAAATCCATCAGAAATAAGATATTTGACCCCGGTAACGGTTGATGTACAGAGAAAGAAATATTGCCGGTTCAAAAAAATGGGGATCAAGTATATTGATTATAAAGATCCTGAATTTCTAAAAAAATTTCTAAATGAGCAAGGTAAAATATTGCCTCGCAGGTTGACCGGTACTTCTTTGAAGTATCAAAGAAAAGTGGCAACAGCCATCAAACGTGCACGACACCTGGCTTTATTACCGTATGTTACCGATTTGATGAAATAAAAAGAAAGAAAAATGGAAATTATATTGACACAAGATGTAAATAATCTGGGATCGAAAGATGATTTGGTTGTTGTAAAAAACGGATATGCTCGCAATTTTCTTATTCCTAAAGGTTTTGCAATGATAGCTACATCGTCGGCAAAAAAAGTCCTGGCTGAAAATATCAAACAAAGGGCTCATAAGGAAGCCAAAATTAAGGCAGAGGCTGAAAAGATGGCTGCAAAGATAAATGGTTTGAAACTTACTATTGGAGCCAAAACCAGTTCTACCGGCAAGATATTTGGTTCGGTAAATACTATTCAGATTGCCGAAGCCTTGCAGGAAAAAGGATTTGAAATTGATCGTAAAAGTATCGCCATAAAGGAAGAACAGATCAAGGAAGTAGGAAACTACAAGGCAAAAATCAAATTGCATAGGGAAGTTTCTGTAGAAATTGAGTTTGAGGTCGTATCCGAATAATTAAAACGTTCTATCTGGAAAGGCATCAAGGTTTTGATGCCTTTTTTGTAATAAATAAAAACTAGTATGTTAACTGTCGAAAAAATAGGCGGAACTTCTATGTCGAAGTTTCACGATGTGTTGAACAATATTGTGTTGGGAGACCGGACCCCTGACCAAATGTACAACCGTATTTTTGTAGTTTCGGCTTACAGTAACGTAACCAATTGGTTGCTGGAACATAAAAAATCGGGACAGCCCGGTATCTATACGAAGTTTTATAATAATGAAGATTATGAAACAGCCTTGGATGAATTATGCGGTAAATTGATCGAGATCAATAGCCAATTTGAAGATATCAAATTGTCCCAAGCTGAAGCCGACCAATTCATCAAAAAACGGATTGCTCAAGCGCGGCTTTATCTCAACAGCATGGCAAAAGTGGTGGCCTCAGGGTATGTTAACAAGGATGACATTTATCTGGCGGCACGCGAAATACTGGCTTCTATCGGAGAAGCGCATTCGGCCTTCAATTCGGCAAATATTCTGAATAACAACGGCATCAATGCCAAGTTTATAGATCTTTGCGGATTCTACGATTCGGAACCACTCACCATCGACCAGCGTATCAAAAAAGCTTTCCAGGGGATTGATTTTTCGAAAACACTTTGTATTGCAACCGGTTACACCAAAGGAACGGAAGGTATCATGCGTGCATTCGACCGCGGTTATTCCGAAGTGACATTCAGCAAGATAGCTGTTGAAGTGAAAGCCAACGAAGCTATTATTCATAAGGAATATCATCTTTCGAGCGCCGATCCTAATATTGTGGGCGAAGATAAATGTGTACCTGTAGGGCATACCAGTTTCATTATCGCCGATCAATTAGCCGATATCGGTATGGAAGCAATTCACCCAAAAGCCGCCAAACCGCTTGAAATGAATGGTATCAACATTCGTATCAAAAATACATTTGAGCCTCGGCATGACGGGACCCTCTTCACGAAAGACTATATCAGTCCTGTGTCTAAGGTGGAAATCGTATCGGGAACCGATAAAGTGACTGCCATCGAAATATACGATCCGATGATGGTCGGTGAAGTCGGGTTTGATATGAAAATTATGGAAATATTCAAGCGACACAATATCAGCTATATATTGAAATCGACCAATGCCAACTGCATTACGATGGTAGTGTGGGAGTCACCGGAGATAAATAGCTTGGTCAATGAGCTGCGTGATCGCTTTGAGGAAGTTATTGCAAAACCTGTGGCCATGGTTTGTTGCATGGGTACCAATATTGCTTTACCGGGTATGATGGGCCGGGCAGCTAATGCATTACACAACCACTGTATCAATATTGAAGCATTCAGCCAGTCATTGCGACAGGTAAATATGCAATTTGTGATCAAACGCGATCATTACAAAGAAGCAATCATTGCCCTGAACGAGGCTTTATGTTTGGGCCCGGAAATAGACTCCTGCAAACTTACATAAAAATGGTGAATTTATACACCGCACAATAAAAATCAAGACCAGTACCGTTCTATAGATAATTAACGTGCTCGAGGCACAATGTTTTATTTAAAAACTGCTTATCCACAACAAGCAAGTTTCCTCACAATGAGTGTGTTTCATTTGTGAGATCATCAAAACTGGAGGGTGTTGTATCCACAGCATGTTGCATTAGCCGAAAAAATAGCTTTCCCCTGTAAGTGGACATTTTCC